>JADGEE010000153.1 GCA_016744535.1 Campylobacteraceae bacterium | reverse complement strand
AATAGAGATAAATTTAATCTATCTCTATACTACCCTTATGTTAAACAAATTATAGATGCTGATTTGATTGAGAATGAAGCTGAAAAAGTTTTTTTATCTCAAATTGAAGAAATTTTAAAAGATTGAAGATGAATTTACAAACAGCAAATAATATACTTTTACAAGCATATCAAAGCGGAGCAATAGCCTATCCTAGAGTGGAAAATGATTATACAAAAACTTCTCTATACTCATATTTTCCACATCCCTCTTTAAATGCTCTAAATGAATTTACGACTCCTCTAAATAAACAAGAGTATCAACCAATTATAGAAAATATCCATCTTGAACTATTTAATCAAGGTTTTTATATCACTCCTGCAACAGTAATGAAAAACTACAAATATATGAAAGTATTTTTTAATGAAGATTTATCAATTAAAGATAGTTCTATTATAAATAGATATGATAATGCAATTGATAATTTTTTAGATGTTGAAGAGTTAGAAGATAAATTTTTATCTAAAAATATGATTGAACTTGCATCAAATAAGCCTAAAACTATGAAATTTTCTTTAAAACTTGAAGATACTCTAAAAGCTAAAATAGCTAAAAAAAGAGTTATTGATAGCCCAAATAGACTTAAAGGTGCTGATAGCTTAGAGGAGTTAATTGATAACTTCAAGAATTATAAAAAAGCTAAACAAAAAGAGTTCAAAATTTTAACAGATATAAGAGAACTCAATGAAGAGTTTAAATCAAATAAAAAAATAAAAATTGCTTAAAAGATGTAAATATGGCTAAATTAAAAGAACAAGAAGCAAAAATCATTTTAAAATTAATTCAAGCAAAAGCTAGAGAGGGTAAAAATTTACACGAAACATTAAAAATACTCATAGAAGAAGATTTAATTGTAGATGTTTTAGATAAAAAATCTTTAAAAATCATTCAAAACCTCTTATCTTTTGCAGATTTTGAATTAGCAGATAAAATGAAAAATTATAATATTTTATCAAATAATTTAGAAGTAAAGCTTTTACAAAATACTCAAAGTAATTTAGCAAATACGATAAGCAATATTTTAGAGATAAAAGAGTTAAAAAATAAATATGAAAAAGATAGAATTAAATCAATTTTTTTACCATCTTTTTTTATATTCATAGTACCTCTAGCGTTATTATTGATACAGCCATTTTTAAATGAAGCTTTCTATAAAGTGTTAGGTTATGCAAATGCAGAGTTAAAAGATTTAGATTATCAAGTCTTATATTTTTGGATTTATGATATAGATTCTCTAATAATAGTAAATTTAATTTTTTACTCAACTTTTGCAATAATTGCTTTATATATCTACTATATTTACAATTATGATATAAAAAAATATATGATATATTTCAAAAATAAGGCTTATGATATTGCACCAACACAATTAAAACTTATCTCTATATTTTTTGAAGTTGGTTACACAGAAGATGATACATATAAAATTTTATATGATAACTATTTTCCAAAACCCTTTAGAATACTATTTGATAAAATTAAATCAACAAAACAGATTGCAAAGTCTATGCTAAATTACAACTATCCAAGAGATTTAGTCAATTATATACTTGTGTATGAAACAAGTAAAACACTCTTTTTCTCTCAAAATAGAGATAATTTAAAAAGTATAATTAGCTATAGCTCTGAAATATCACAAATAAAATTAGATGCTTTCAATCTTAAAGTAAAAAACTTTTTGATTTTCTTAGCATTTTTAACTCTTGCATTTATAGTTTTATCAATTTTTTTAGCATTCTTTCAAGCATACTTAATGCTTAGTATCTCTTCAAATATATCTAGTATTTCAGGAGTTTGATTATAGAATCTCTTTTGAGATTTTATAAAAATTCAATACATATCTATAATTAAATTTATCAGAATTAAATCCTGAGTGATAGCACTCTATTGTAAGTGCAATATTACTAAATCCTCTATAACAACCTAAAAGAATATTTGAAGCAACTTCTATATTTTCACTAGGTTCAAGCAATTTTAAATAATCTAATTTAAGTCTTTTTATATTACTTGAATTAATCCCCATCAAACCAACATCAAAATTACTAATATCTTTTTTGAGTAAAAATTTAATAATTTTTTTACTAGCTACCTTTTTAGTTGGATAGATAGAAAAAATCCTCTTAGATTTATCATATTTATAATCAACTCCCAAATTATTTAATAGTTGCCTCATAGTTACATCTAAACTATTTTTATCGCTCTTACCTAAATTTACACATATTGCATAAGGATTTAATTTACTTTCAATTTTAGCAATAACTTTTAAGACTCTCCTATCAATCTTCTTTTTAGCTTCATACTTAAAAAACAATCCATTTAAATCATTTGCACATAAAAAATTTATCATAAACATCCAACTCAACATAAATTTAATCATTTTTTTAACCTTTACTTATTTATGAACTATCGTAGAAAAAAATAATTAAAAATAAATTAAGATTAAAAAAATACAATCAAATTAATTTAAATCTCTTCTAAATATGGAGTAATTATGGGTAATATTAAAGTCTTTAAAGATATGAATGAATTTTTAGAATTTGCACAAAAGAATAATATCAGAAATGGAAATGGCAAATATATAAAAGATATATTTGATGAATTAAAAGAGTATCAAAATGAGGTAGAGTGGTTCAATGTAGATGTAGATGAAGATGGAGAAGACAGCTTAAAAAAATTAGAAGAAATTCTAATCAGTAAAGATGTCGTAGCCTGTAAGTATGAAGCTGATGGAAAAGGGTGGTATTTTAATTTTGAGAGTGTAAAAAAAGTTTTACTAGAAGAGTTAAATAACAAATATCAAGATAAATTAACCTTAGCATTTGATAACTTAAAAGATATAAAAGGTGCTATAAATATTTTTAAACAAAAAAATAATATAAAAGATTTAGATAAAATAGAAGAAAAAACTCTTGCTATGATAATTACAATAAGTGAATTATTAAAAGATAGCAAAGTAGATTTCAAACTTAATGATTTAAAACTCTCCATAAATAAAGAAAATATAAGTAAAATTTCTTCAACTATTATCGAAAAAATAGAAAAAGAGTTAAAAGCTATCAAAGATGAATCAATATTAGCTATTAACGAAACATCTAAAAAAGAAGTAGCAAAATTAGAAAATTTAAATAAAAGTATAAATAGTTTAGATGATAATATTAAAATAATTCAAAATGAAATTAAAACTTTTAAAGATTTAAAACCTGTTAGCCAAAATGCTTTAAATGAAAAAGAACTCCCTCAAAATAATAATATTGAATTTGAAAAACTATTTAACGATTTCAGTAAAAAATTTGAAGCTTTTGAGAAAAAAGTTGATAATAGATTAGATAATATTGAAAGTAAAGTTGATGAAGCTTCAAAAGAGACAAAAACAATTAAAGAGGCTCTAACTACTTATATTGAAATTGATACAACTATTTCACATGAT
>JADGEE010000152.1 GCA_016744535.1 Campylobacteraceae bacterium | reverse complement strand
CATCAATGCTACAATTATTTAAAATATAACTATCTCTAACTTTAAAAGAAAATTCAATCATTTTTTTCTTAAATTTGTGAGTAAAATCTAAATAATTTCTATATTTTAATTTATATTTAACTAATCTATATAAGTAAAGAGGTGCAAGGGTTCGAGAGCCACTATATCTTATAAGTCCATGTTTAGCATACCAGTACGCAATATCACTCATTTCTCTATCATCGTTACTAAAAGATTTTAAAATATATTTCATAACATAGCCTAAAGCTCCACGACCATCATTATGAGAATCATATTTAACATCAACTCTACCCTTTGGAAAATAATTTTCACAAAATTCAATAAATTGTTTTTTAAATTTATTTGGAATATATATAATTATATGCTTATGAATAGAGCCATCAATATTAGGTTCATAGACCCCATCATAGATTGGTCTTTCACCAAATTCTTTTTTAATATTAGTGAATATTTTAGTATTACAAAACTTTCTCCACATTTTAGATATAGATTCTCTTTGTATTTTAATATAACCACCTTGAGAGTTTAAAAAGTCCATATCAAAACATTTACGATTATTAATTATTAATATTTTATTTTTTATAACATTACCATATCTATCTTTAGCTTCTTTTTGCTTATAAGGCTTAATTAGAGTTGTAGGTTTTAAAGTTAAGAGAATAGCAGTATCAAATCCAATTTCTTTAGCGTAAAAATATTTTGTATTAACTCTATTATTTATTTCTGCATAATATTTGTGGCTTAAATTAGCGGAATAAGAAAATTGCATAAAAGACATTTTTTTTCCATTTGCGAGTTGAATAAAAGATTTATTTAGATAATTTTCTTGTTTTTTTAATTTATCATCAACGTATTTCTTATCTTCATTAGTAATTCCATAGATAGTATTAATATCTTTAGTCCTAAAAATATATTTAATACCATCGTGCTTAATAAAGTTACTCAATTTTTGCCTTTTGTCGTTTTTTTTGCTTACCGCGTACAAGTTTTAATAAGTAATCAAGAGGCCTCACTTCGTTCGGCTTAAAAAACCCGCTAGGCTACGCCGCGGGTTTTTTAAGCCGAACGAAGTGAGGCAGTGATTAAAGATTAAATTGGAAACTTAGGCATTAATGAATTTGAACTTGAATTATTCTCTTGACTCTTCTCTTTTATAAATTTACTATAAAAATCATCTGGAACTAAAAAATACCAAATTTGAGAATTTACAAATTTTGATTTGCTAAGATATTGAAATTTATAAGCTTTAGCAAGCGTTGAGAATAGATTTATAGGAAAGATATTATCTTTATAGCTACAAGCACTTTTAGTGCAAACAAAGCTAAGCATAATTTGAGCCTCTATATTTATGTCTAATTCTTCTTTTTTTATATCTTGTGATGTTTGTACTATATTATCTATTTTATTAGCAGGAGATGCAGATTTAACGCTTTTAGTAACATTTAAATCTTCTTTTGGTGCTTTTGGTGCTACAACACTTTTAAAGACAATATATGCGATGAAAATAAAAAATACTGCAATACCTATAAATTTATAAAGAACTGGAGTAGAAGATTTATTTTTTCCGCTTTGATAGTAAGAAAAAAGTTTAGGAGTTGCTTTTACATCAATTTCATTTATTTTATCAACTTTAGGCATTTTTTCACTGATATAAACTTGATATCTAAGAATATTTTTAAATTTTCGCAAATGTGGAGGAAGAGCCAAGATGTAATGGTCTGAAAGACCTCTATAAACAAGTGCAACAGGTTTTAAATCTGGAGCGATAAAAATAAAATTTTGATACCAATGACGATGATAAGATAACCATCTCACTAAAACATCATCTTTTTTATTAAAATAATTTTGAAATTCATCAATGATTATGTATGAATGAGAAAAATGAAATCCTCTAAGCTGTTGAAAATATTTTTCCATATCATCGGGCAAAGTTATTTGTGTTTCTTTCTCTCCATAAAAAGCTAAAAATTCATCATAAGTGTTTTTTTCACTACAGGTTGCAAGAGTAGAAAATAAGTGTAAAACTTCATTGTCATATTCTACAACACGCTTAGAAGCATTAAGTATTTTAAACTCTAATTCTGCCCCTAAATACAATAAATCATAGTCTAAAAATTTTATTTTGCCTAAAAAAGGCTCTTCTTTTATTTTTAAACCCGTTATATTTGCATAAATAACTCTATAATCATCTAAATTTTCTTTACAATAATCTACTAAAGTTTTAATAACTAAAACAGTTTTACCACTTCCCATTTTTCCTAATATCGTAACGCTTCCTAAACCTAATAAATTATTAGCCATTTAAAGCCTTTTTTGATGTGTTTAACTTAACTTTATTAGTTGGTATATCTTTTTGTACATTTACTTTAAAATAGATTAGCAGGGAGTTTTTTGAGTTAGATTTATAGTTATGTTTAAACATATTTCCCAAAATAGGAATATTTCCCAAAATAGGAATATTAAAATCTTTTTTCTCTTCTCTATCTCTACTAAGTCCAGCTAGCATAATTTTTTGATTATCTTTTAAATAAAAGTTACCTGAGTAGTGACGATTTGAAGTTGTTACACTATTTGCTTTAATATCTTTTATATCTATGAAATTAAAATCTAATTTTAGCTTTATTTCGCTATCTGTATAAAAGTTGCAATAACTCTCTATAACTAAGCCCGTGTCGATATATTCGAGAGTTTCGGACTTGCTAGGGTTATCTTTATTCCAATTTTCGACCGATTGTGTAAGGATTGGAATTCTATCTCCAAAGTGAAAGCTTGTATTCTCATTTTCCAACATTAAAAAATTTGGAGTTGTGAGGGTTTTTGCATAATTATTTTTTTTGAGCCAATTGATGAAAGCTCCAAAAGTAAATTTTGTAAAATTGGTAGGTAATGCAATATCCCCATTTAGAGAACTTACAAAAGATGCTATTGCACCTTTACCATTACTCAATTGATTTGTAAACAAAGATACATCAACACCAATATCCTCTAAATCCTCATCATTGATTTCTAGAATTTCGCCAGTAAGTCGGACAATACGGGGTTTTAAAGCAGTTAAGATAATCTCTTTAAAGCTTTTAACATCCTCTTTAATTCCACTTATAAAATATTTATTTCTATAAAATTTTGAGATTGAGATATTGTAATCGGATGCTTTTATTATGTCTTGAGTCGTATTTATATCTAAATATGGAATTTGTATTATTTCTTTTACAATTTCTACTTTAGGCTCTTTGATGGTTACTATATAAAAACCACTTTTAACTTTTAATTCCAAATTGTTTAAATCTAAAAGAGTTTTATAACTCTCAAGCGATAGATTTGAAGTAATAGAATCCGTGAAAAAAAAGATAAAATCTTTCTCAATAGCTTCATCAATAAAAGCCTTTAGCCTTGAATCGGCATCATGCATTATATCTTTATGGATATCAGCACAAATTCCAAATCTC
>JADGEE010000065.1 GCA_016744535.1 Campylobacteraceae bacterium | reverse complement strand
ATAATATATATATCAATGATTTAATAAAAGTTATTAAATTTTTTAAATCATCGAAAAGCTTTTATTCAACTATAACAACAATAGTTATAATGTTTATTTTAAGTCTTAGTTCTTATTTAAAATATGAAGATATAAAAAATACACTCTTAAAATATTCTGAACAAGTTGAAAATGAAATATTAAAATTCATTATTGACTTGATTATAGCATTTTTACCTAATGATTTAATTTTACCATTATTTATAGGCTTAATTTTATTTGTATTTTTCTATTTCAGAAATAAAGAATTAAATATTGAAAACAAAAAATTAGATGATCCAAATTATTTAAATTTAAAAAGTATAAAGGAGAAATTATTCAAAAACTCTGCTTTACTTAGTTCCTCGAAAAATCTGTTTATAAATAATGAATATATTCATAATAATTACTATGAGAAAGTCTATGAATTTATAAATAGTGATTCTTCAAAAAATTTATTAATTGTAATAGGAAAAGCATGGATTGGAAAAACTGCACTACTTAGTGCAATATTTAATAAATTAAAAGATGAAAACATTAGCACTTTAGGAATTAAATCTGATAGAATAGAGTTTAATTCAAAAAGTGATTTTTATTCATATTTTGAAGTAGATAACTTATATGATAAGATAAAAGAGTTAGCACAAGATGAAAAAGTTGTAATTTTAATAGACCAACTTGACGCTCTTTCTCTTACTTTTTCTTCAAATAGAAATGAGCTAAACAACTATTTAGGATTTATTGAAAATTTAAAAGAGATTGAAAATTTAAAAATTATTATTTCAGTAAGAGAGTATGATTTAAAAAATGATTCATCTCTAAAGCAACATTGTGATAAAGATGAAGATAAAGTTTATATTGGAGAGTTATCCGAAGAAGATATAAACAAGATTTTAAAAGATAAAAATATAGATATAACTACAATTTCACAAACCCTAAAAAATTTAATTAAAGTACCTATTAATTTAACAATATATTTAGAAGTTTCTGAAACTTTAGATAAGAGTTTTGGGATTAAAACTTTGCAAGATTTATATGAAAAGTTTTGGGATAAAAAGATTAGTGGCGATAAAGATAGAGTTAATTTAACTTATAAAATATCAGAATTGATGTATGAGAATCATCAAGTTTATATAGATAAATTGAGAGTTGAAGATGAATACTCTAATGAAATCAATATATTATCTTCTAATGGAATTATATCTATTGAAAATAATAAAATAAACTTTTTTCACCAAACCTTTTACGATTATGTTTTTGCTAGATATTTTATTATAAATAATAAATCACTATATGAAGAACTTTTATCAAAACATCAGGGTTTAAATATTAGAGAATCTATTAAACAGATATTATTATATTTTAGGGCAAAAGATTTTAATAAATATATAGATGAACTTCAAAAATTATTAAGTGATGAAAAAATAAGAGTTCATATCAAACTTTTGATATTTGAAATAGTTGGTTCATATGAAGATATTGAAGATAGAGAGTTAAATACTTTAGAAGATAGTTTTACAAAAAATAGTGAATATTTAAATTATCTTTTAGAGAGTATTATCTCTATTAGTTGGATAGATTTTATTGAGAATTTAGTAACTAATGGTAACTATTTTGAAGATAAATTAATAAAAAAGAAAGTAGATTGGAAACTTAGAGAATTTATTAATAAAGACAGTAAAAGAGTTTTAGAAATTTTAAAAAAATATGATTTTTCTATTGAGAGTAAAAAGTTAATTTTAGAGAATTTACAAGAGTGGAATAAAGAGTATATAGACTATTTTGAAACTATTCAAAGTTATATAAAAAACAAAGATGATAGCTTCTCATATACTCAATTTTTAGAAAAAATATTAAAATATAATTTTGAATATGTAGTAAATAATTTATTTGAATATATTAATGAAGAGGTAGAAAAAACAGATTTTGAAAAAAGAGAGTTTTTAGATTATTATATTATGGAAATTTATGAAAAAATGCTTAATAGTGATAAAAACTTTTTAGTTTTAAAAAACTCTATTGAATTAATTAAAAAAATAGTTGAAAAAACATTAAGTACTAATAGTAAAAAAGAGCCATTAATATATGATTCAGCATTTGCCTATCAGGAACAATGTGGAAATATGTATAATCATTGTAAGATATTTGATTTAGTTCTAGTAAAATTTAAAGAATTAGCAAAAAATGATATAGACTCTTTTCGGGAATTAATGAGAGAGTATAAAAATTTAAATTATCTTACTTTTTTTAGAATATTTATCTACTCTTATAGTGAAAACTTAAGTGAATTTAAAAAAGAGATATATGATATATTTACAAATAAAAATCTATTAGAAGAGATAGATTTTGAAGATTTTTATGGTTTTGAATTAACACAAATATTAAATAGAGCCTTTAAACTCTTTAATCAAGATGAAAAAAATAATATTATTAATACAATTCAAAAACTAAATCCTAAATGGGAAATGATTTTTAAAAAATTTAAAGAAAATATAAGAGGATTAAAAAAATATAACATTCTTTTATCTCTGCCTATTGAAGAGTTAAAACAATTTGAAATTTATAGAGAGTTTCAAGAGTTACAGAGAAAATTTCTTGATTTTAAACTTGAAAAACCTAAACAATCAGAAGCTAGATTTGTTAGAGCACCACTTGAAGAGAAAGCTTATTTAAATATGAATTTAAATGATTGGAAAAAGTCATTTAGAGTTTATAGCAGTAAGGATATATTAAAGAGAAAGAAAAGAGACTTTTTCAAAGGTAACAAACGACAACACTCTCAAGTGTTTGAAAATCAAGTTAAAAAGAATCCTGATAAGTTTTATGATTTTTTGATAAATTTAAAAGATAAAAACATAGAAGAGGATTATATAGAAAGTGGATTAAGAGGATTTAGTGAAACTGAATATGATAGTGATAAGATAATAGAGTTTATTAAAATTTATAAAGATAATAATTTAAAAAGCTTAAAAATGGCAATATTGAGTACTATAAATAAGTTACTATCAAAAGATATTTACAATCCAATTTATATTGATATTTTTGAAGATTATCAAAATATAAAATATGAGGGAATTTATGCAAAAGAGAAAGAGAGTATAAATGATTTATTCACTAGGGCTATAAATTCTATTCGAGGTAAAGTAGCAGAATTAATCACTGTAAGTTATAAATTTGCTTCAAATGAAGATAAAAAGAGAATAGAAACTATAATAGATAATTTAATAAAAAACAAAGAAGATTATATAATTATAGGACTTTTGCGAAATTTAAATTTTATTTATAAAGAAAATATTAATCTATTTAAAGAGACTCTTTTTAAAATTTTAAAATTAAAAAATTCTCAATTTAGTCTATTTTCCATAAAATTTTTACATTTGTTAATTAGTAATAACTATAAGTATTAATATTTTTTAAAGAGGCAATAGAGTATTCAAAAAATAATCAAGATATTGATAATGATTTACAAAAAAATTTAGGAATGTTTATCTGTTTTTATTATTTAAATGATAGTGAAAATAGAGATAAAAAAGAACTATTCGACTTATCTATAAATATACCAAATCTTTTAAATGGGATTGTTTCTAAATGTTTTTATGAAGTTAAAAAATCTAAAGATAGTGAAATTATAAAAAAATCTAAAGAGATAATTTTGGAGTATAAAAATAGTGATATAAATAAAATTAGTTGGCATTATCAATATGATATAAAAGATTTTGCAAATTTAAATCTACTAAAAAATGACCCAAATTTTATAAAAGAGTTGGCTAAATCTAAATTTATTCAAAAAAAATCTAGTGAATTTTTTAAACTTTTGAAAATAGAGTTTGATAAAAATAGAGGCTTATCTGATTTAATACTCTCTATAATTCAAAATTTTATTGATTCTAATGACTCTTCAACTGATGAAAACTATTATAGTTTTAATGAAGTGTTTGAATTTATAATAGAGCTTTACAATAGAGTATTAGATGAAGAGATAAAAGAGAAAGTTATAGATATTTTAGATAAGTTTTTAGAGAAAGATAGTTACAGATTTTCACTAAAAAAGCTTTTAGATGATAAAAAAAATTAGGATAATTTCGCTATAATAGCACTCTTTAAAAATAATTAAAATAACAACATAGAAAGAATTTAATGATAAAAATAAGTAAAAAACTTTTAAGAACACTCGGTAGAACGAATGGTAAATATAATTTAGTTGGTGAAGGAGATAAGATACTTTTAGGACTTAGTGGAGGAAAAGATTCACTAACTCTAGCACACTCACTAAAACATATCCAAAAACACGCTCCATTTAACTTTGAATTTGAAGCTATAACTATAACTTATGGAATGAATGAAAAATTAGAATTTTTGAGTGAACATTGTAAAAAATATGATATAAAACATAATATTTATGATACTGAAATTTTTGATATTGCAAAAGATAAAATTAGAAAAAACAGCTCATATTGTAGTTTTTTTAGTAGAATGAGAAGAGGTGCTTTATATACTTACGCACTAGAAAATGGTTTTAATAAGTTAGCCCTAGGTCATCATTTAGATGATGCGGTTGAGAGTTTTTTTATGAATCTATTTTACAATGGCTCGATGCGTTCAATGCCTCCAATATATAAAGCAAATAATGGACTTTTAGTAATTAGACCTCTAATTTTTGCACGAGAGAGGCAACTTTTAGGATTTGTAAAAAGTAATGATTTAATAGCAATTGGAGATGAATCTTGTCCTGCTATGAGATTTGATATTAAAAGCCCTCACGCAAGAGAGAAAACAAAAGAGTTTTTAGCAAAACTAGAAGAGGAAAAAGAGGATATTTTTACGATGTTTAAAGCTGGATTTGAGCATATTCATTACGATACATTTTTTGATAAAGAGAAATTTAATATTTAAAGGAGTTTTTATGTGTTTAGCAATTCCATCTAAAGTTGTTGAAATTAATAGTGAATTAAATCAAGCAACAGTTGATACTATGGGTGTAAAAAGAGTCGTAGGACTGGATTTATTAGCTGAAGAGATAAACATAGGAGATTATGTATTAATCCATATCGGATATGCAATTAATAAAATTGATGAAGTAGACGCACAAGAGAGTTTAAAAATTTATAGAAACTTAATTGATAAAATGGAAGAAGAGGAAACTAAAGAGTGAAAATTTACTTTTTTAGTAGCTTATAAAAATGATTAGTAGCCTCAACAAACCCATCTATATTTCCGCAATCAAATCTTTTGCCTTTAAATTTATAAGCTAAAACCATTCCATTTTTTGCTTGTGCTAAAAGTGCATCAGTAATTTGAATTTCTCCTCCAACTCCAGCTTTTGTATTTTTTAATATTTCAAAAATATCAGGTGTTAAAATATATCTTCCAATAATTGCTAAATTTGAGGGTGCATCTTTAGGATTTGGCTTTTCAACCATATTTGAAATTAAATATAGTCCCTCTTCAATAAGTTTACCCTCAATTATTCCATATCTATTTGTCTCATTTTTGTCAATCTCTTCAATTGCTACGATAGAGCATTTATATTTTTCATATATCTTTATCATTTGATATAAAACTCCGTGGGAGTTACTATTAATACATAAATCATCAGCTAAAATAACTGAAAATGGTTCATTTCCAATTAAAGTCTCACCACTTAAAATCGCATGACCTAAGCCTTTCATCTCAATTTGCCTTGTGTACGAAAAAGTACATTTTTGTATTATCTTATTTATATCATTTAAATATGACTCTTTATTAGTCCCCTTGATTTGATGTTCTAACTCATAACTTAAATCAAAGTGGTCTTCAATCGCTCTCTTACCTCTCCCAGTTACAAATGCAATATCACTTATACCTGCACTCATAGCCTCTTCTACACCATACTGAATTAATGGTTTATTTAAAATTGGTAACATCTCTTTTGGCATAGCCTTTGTAGCAGGTAGAAATCTCGTACCATAACCCGCTGCTGGAAATAGACACTTTTTAACCATAATCAATCCCTCTTACTCTATTCTGTAACCCATATTTGGAATACTTTTTATTAATAAATCATCAATTTTACTTCTAACTCTTCTAACTAAACTTCTAAGGGTTGAATTTGGAGTCTCATAATCTCCCCAAATATACTCTTTTATAGTCTCAAAATCCATAACTTTACTTCTATTTTTAGCTAAAATATAGATAAATTCTCTCTCTTTTGTTGAGAGTTTTACCTCTTTTTCTTGGTGATAAATTATCTTGTTTTTAATATCATAACTGTAATTATAATTTAAATTTAAAAAATCACTCTCACTATAACCTAAATGTTTTAACTTCTCTTCTAAAGAGTGATTATCATCTTCAAGTGATTTTGACTTTAATTTTAAGTTATTCTCTTTTTGAAATTTTTTATAAACCATTGCAATATTTGCTTTAAGCTCGGGTATTTTAAATGGTTTTGTTAAATATATGAATCCGTCGGTCTCTAAAATCTTCTCTATTACATAATCATCAGTTAAAGATGTTAAAAATATAGTTGGAATATCTTGATTTTTACTTATAATTTGAGCTGTCTCTATCCCATCTATTTTACCCTTTAGTATAACATCCATAATAATTAAATCAGGATTAAACTCTTTTGCTAGCAAAACTGCATCATCACTATTTGTAACGACTCTCATATCTTCATATCCAAAAATTTTGAGCACATTAGTCAGCTCATCAGAGAGGCTTTTTTTATCTTCTACTACTAATATTTTAAATATATTTTTCATTTTACGCCTATTTAAATTTAAAAAATTTTTTAATTATATCAAAAATTTTTAATTAACAAATGATATACTCTAATTTAAGCTTTTTAAGTTTATACTTTCTGATGTGACACCTTTTTGAAATTTTTATCAAATATAATTACAAAATACAGCACAAAAGAGAGTAAAAATGCGTAAAACAAAAATTTTAATAACCGTAGGACCTTCTTGTAATACTCCTGAAATGATTGAAAAATTGATTATTTCAGGTGTTAATGTATTTAGGTTAAATTTCTCTCACTCAAATCATACAGAACATAAGAAAACACTGAATATGATTAGAGTTGTTTCAAAAAAACTAAGCAAGTCTATTGGAGTACTTCAAGATATATCAGGACCTAAAATAAGAATATGTGAACTTAAAAAACCACTTATTTTAAAAGAGGGTGATAAACTTGAATTCTTTAAAGAAGAGATTGAAGGAAAAGTTAGTATAAATCATCCAAAAGTTTTAAATGCACTTAAAGTTGATGATTTAATCTATTTAGCTGATGGTACAATTAGAGTTAAAATAGTTAAAATTGAACCTGATAGAGTTACTAGCAAAGTTTTAGTTGGTGGAGAGCTAACTTCTAGAAAAGGGGTTAATTTTCCATCTTCAAAACTTGATATTCCTGCAATTACTCAAAAAGATATTAAAGATATAATGTTTGGAATTGAAAACGGCGTTGATTTTATGGCACTCTCATTTGTTCAAAGTGCTCAAGATGTATTGACTGCTAAAGATATTATTAAAAGTTACGGAAAAGAGATACCAGTTTTTGCAAAGATAGAGAAACAAGATGCAATTTTAAATATAGATAGCATTATCGATGTAAGTGATGGGATAATGGTAGCTAGAGGTGATATGGGAGTTGAACTTGGAGTCGATAAAGTTCCAAAAGTTCAAAAAATGATAATAGCAAAAGCGAATGAAAAAGCAAAGCCTGTAATTACAGCAACTCAAATGCTAATTTCAATGATAAATTCACCATATCCAACAAGAGCAGAGATTAGCGATGTAGCAAATGCTGTTTTAGATGGGACTGACGCAGTTATGCTTTCAGATGAAACAACAGTTGGTAAGTACCCGATTGAAGCTGTAAAAGTACTTGATAATACTATTAAAGATATAGAGACAATTTATTCATATAATAAATCTTTTGAAAAAAATAGTTATGAAGAATCTTTAGCTATTTCAGCTAATAATCTAGCAAATTCTATTAATCCTGACGGAATTATAATTTTTACAAAAAGTGGAAAAAGTGCCACAGCAATCTCTAAATATCGCCCTAAAGCTAAAATTATAGTAAATTGCTGTGATGAGAAAGTATTTAGAAAATTTAGTATTAATTGGGGAATTGAACCAACTTATATACTTCCCAAAGCTACTAATTCAGATGATTTAATTCACGATTTTATAGAAAAAGCTATAAAAGATAGTGTTATCTCTAAAAATGGAACTTATATTTTGTTGGTTGGTTATCAAACAGATAAGAGTGGTTCAACTAATTTAATAAGACTAATTAATCCAGATGAGATAAATTATATAATAAATAGTTAAAAAAATATATTTAAGGAGAAAAAATGGCTTTAAAAATTGCAGTAAACGGAACTGGTAGAATTGGAATGGTAGCACTTAAAATTAGCTCACTTAGAGATGATGTAGAGTTAGTTGCATTAAATACGACTGCAACTCCTAGTGATTTAGAACATATGTTAAAGTATGATACAGTTCACGGTAAAAGAGAAGATATTAAACTTTTAAGTGATAATGAGATTCAAATTGGTAAAGATAGAGTTAAAATACTTAGCGATAGAGACCCAAATAATTTAAATTTTGGAGCAGAGGGAGCAGAACTTGTATTGGAGTGTACAGGTAAATTTTTAACGACAGAGAAAGCAAAACCATTTTTAAAAGATGGTGTTAAAAAAGTTGTAATGAGTGCTCCTGCAAAAGATGATACACCAACTTATGTACTTAATATCAATACTGATAAGTATAAAGGCGAGAGTATTATCTCAAATGCGAGTTGTACTACAAATTGTTTAGCTCCACTTGTAAAAGTTTTAGAGGATAATTTTGGAATTGAAAATGCTCTAATGACTACAATTCACTCTTATACTAATGACCAAAAATTACTTGATTCAAAACACGCAAAAGATATAAGACGAGCTAGAGCAGCTGCTGTTAATATGGTACCCACGACAACTGGTGCAGCAAAAGCTATCGGACTTGTAATGCCTCAATTAAAAGGGAAATTAAACGGATATGCTATGAGAGTTCCTACTCCTAATGTTTCAATTGTAGATTTAAATGTAAACTTAAAAAAATCTACGACTAAAGAGGAGATTAATGAATTTTTTACTAAAGCTAGTGAAAATAATTTTGAAGGATTAATTCAAATAGATAACGATAAATTAGTTTCAGGTGATTTTGTAAGTAGTAGTTATAGTTCAATTTTTATACCAGATATGACAACTGTTGTAGATGGAAATTTAGTAAAAGTTTTAGCTTGGTATGATAATGAGTTTGGCTATACAAGTAGATTAATTGATATGGCAGTTTTTATAGGAAATAAGTAATGCTAAACTTTATAAACTCTTACGAAAATATAGAAGAGAGTTTTCAAAATGAAGTTTTTAATAAATTAAAAAATGAAAAAGAGAGTGCTAGAGTTGGCTACTACTCTCTTGTTGAAAATGATAAATTATTAGAAGATATAAAAAATTATGCTAATAATAATATATTAATTAAAGAGAATAAATTAAGTGATGTCGTTGTAATTGGAATTGGTGGTTCATCTCTTGGAGGTAAAGCTATTGAGAGAGCAATTTTAAAAAAAGATGGTGCTAAATTACATTTTTTAGAAAACTCTGACCCAATTAATTTAGAGCAGACTTTAAGTAAAATAGATAGTAATAAAACTATATTTGTTTTAATTTCAAAATCAGGTGGAACTATTGAGACAACTTCAATTTTTAAATATATTTGTAATAAATATAAATTTGAATTTGATTCAAAAATATTAAAAGATAGACTTATTATTATTACAGATGATAATTCTCCATTATCAAAATTCGCAAAAAAATACTCTTTTAGTGAATTTAATATTCCTTTAAATGTGGGTGGAAGATTTTCAGTTTTAAGTGCAGTTGGTTTAGTACCATTATATTTATCTGGAGTTGATATAAAAGAGTTATTAAATGGTGCAAAAAAATTTTCAGATTCATTTTTTAATAATAATGAGAATCATCTATTAAATAAAGCAAACTTTTTTGCTAAAAATTTTCAAGAGTATAGAATGAATGTTATATTTGCATATTCGAGTTTATTAGAGTATTTTGTCGGTTGGTATGTGCAAATATGGGGTGAATCTCTTGGAAAAATAGATAGTAAAAAAGATAGAGTTGGTTTAACTCCAATTGGATTAATTGGCTCAATCGACCAACACTCATTTTTACAACTAATAATGGAAGGCTTAAAAGATAAGAGTATAACTTTTTTGAAAGTTAAAGATTTCCAAAGTGATATTAAAATTCCTGATGTGAATATGGATTTTATAGAAAAAACAGATTACATTAATAACCAAAGCTTTCAAACTCTGATTAATGCTCAATGTGATTCAACTATGGAAGCTATAAGTGAGCAAAATATTCCCGTTGATTTAATAGAAATTGATAGATTAGATGAGGAAAATATTGGAGCATTAATATTATATTATGAACTTCTAACTTCAGCTGTTGGAGTTATTTTAAATATCAAAACTTATGAACAAGACGGTGTTGAATTAGGGAAAATTAAATTAGAAAAAAAATTTAGAAAATAGCGTAAAATATAAGGTTAAAGTATGGCAATAGCAATAATGTGTTCAGGTGGAGATAGTGCTGGAATGAATCCAGCGATTAAAAAATTTGTAGATTACTGTTTTGATTTAAATTTAGAGCCATATTTAATATATGATGGATTAGAGGGTTTAATTGATGGTAATATTGATAAAGCATCTTATAATGCAGTTGCTGGAGTGATTCATCACGGTGGGACAATTCTTCGCTCATCTCGCTCAAAGAGATTTTTTGAATATGAATATAGAAAACAGGCTTATGAAAATCTAAAAATATATGATATTGATAAATTAATTGTACTTGGTGGAGATGGCTCATTTAGAGCATTAAAACAGTTTTATGATGATTTTAATATAAATTTTGTGGGAATACCATCAACTATTGATAATGATATTTTTGGAACTGATTACTGCTTAGGAGTTGATACTGCTTTGAATGTTTTAAGAAATGCGATTGATGATATTAGAGATACAGCCTCATCTTTTAAGAGAGGTTTTGTAATTGAAACAATGGGTCGTGATTGTGGATATTTAGCCTTAATATCTTCACTTACAAGTGGAGCTGAAATTTGTATTATTCCAGAGCTTGAATACGATTTAGATAGATTAAAAGATAGACTAAAAAGAGAGATAAGTGAGGGTAGAAAGTATATTTTAGCAATTGTAGCAGAAGGTACTGGTGCAACTGAAAAAATAGTTAAATGGTTAGAAGATGATGTTGGAATAGAGGCAAGAGCTTCAATTTTAGGACATATTCAAAGAGGTGGCAATCCAACTGTAATTGATAGATTAAACGCTTTTGAATTTGTAACTTATGCTATTGAAGAATTATTAAAAAATAAAAATACTAATAGTGTTGTTGTATATAAAAATTCAAAATTTGAGTTTGCTTCAATTGATTATATTACATCTCAAAAATATAAAATTAACCCAGAACTTTTAAAATTTGCTAACAAAATGGTATAAAATAAAGGAATATAATAAAATGCTTGAATCTGAAATTTATAAATGGTTAAAAGAGTATAATTTAAATACTCCTTCTTATATCTCTTTTAGAGTCGAAGAGTTACCTAAAATCAATTTTTATCCAGTTGCACTAAAATTACAATCAGATAAAGTTATACATAAAAGTGATTTTAATGCTGTGGTTTTAAGTATTCCAAATGAAGAGTATTTAAAAGAATCTAAAAAGAAAATTATCTCTAGTGTTACATCAAAAGGGATAAAATTAGACAAAAATGATAAATTTATCGCAACTGCTATGATAAAAGGTATTGAGCTTTTTGTTGGGGTTGTAGATGATGATGTCTTTGGAAAAGTTATACTCTTTGGAAAAGGTGGAGTTTTTCTTGAGATGTATAAAGATGTGTGTTATATTGATATTTATGCTCAAGATAAAGAGATAGAGAGAGCTATTAAAACAACTAAAATATCTAAAATATTTCAAAATTACCGTGGAAGTGAAATTGATATAAAAGTAGCAGTTGATTTTATTAAATTGGTTCAAAAATTTATACAAGTAAATCCTAATATAAAAGAGTTAGATTTTAATCCTGTAATGTTAAATAGTGATGAAATTACAATAGTTGATGCAAGAATAAAAAAAGATAAACCAATAAAAAAGAAAAAATTAAGAATAGAGAGACCTAACTTTTTTCAAAATGAGAGAGTTGCTATAATTGGTGCTAGTAGTGATAAGAATAAAGTCGGCTATGCACTTGCTAAAAACTCATTAAACTCTAATGTAAAAACATATTTTGTAAACTCAAAAGGCATTGAAATTTTAGGTAAAAAAACCTATAAATCTGTAAATGATATAAAAGGTAACATCGATACTGCCGTTATTACAATTCCTGCTAAATTTGTATTGTGTGTTATTGAAGAGTTAATTACTAAAAATTTAAAAAATTTAATTATAATCTCCGCAGGATTTAAAGAAGTTGGTGAATTTGACGCAGAGAAACAAATTGCATCTTTAGCTAAAAAACATAATTTTAATGTAATTGGACCAAATTGCTTAGGTTATGTAAATAGTGATTTAAATTTGAATTTAACTTTTGGGACTGATAAAATTTTAAGTGGAAATTTAGCACTTCTATCACAATCAGGTGCAGTTCTTTCAGCTCTAATGGATAAAGCATATCAAGCAGATATAGGATTTTCACATATTATTTCAGCTGGAAATATGGTTGATTTAACTTTTGGTGAAATGATTGATATGTTAAATAAAGAGAACTCTTGTCAATATATTGCAGTTTATGCAGAGGGAATTGCTTATGGAAAAGCATTTTTAGAATCTATTAGAAAATCAAAAAAACCAATTTATATTTTTAAAACTGGTAAAAGTGATGCTAGTAAAAAAGCAGCATTTTCACATACGGGAAATTTAAGTGGAAATTATAAAATGTTTAAGGGACTACTTGAGAGTGTTGGCTCAAAAATAGAAGATAATATCGAAGCCTTACTTTTTAATCCAATAAATGAAGTTAATAATATTTTAGTTATTACAAATGCTGGAGGTCCAGCCTCAATTTTAACTGATTATATCATCGATAAAGGTAAAAAACTTTATGAATTAACACCTAGAGATATAAAAGCTTTTGATGAAGTTTTACCTTCAAATTGGCCTAGGGCAAATCCTGTTGATATTATAGGTGACGCACTAAGTGATAGATTTAAAAAATCACTATTAATTGCTAATAAAATAGAAGAAGTTGAATTAATATATGTAATTATAACTCCGCAATTTATGACAGATAATATAAATATTGTAAAAATGATGAATTCTAAAAAATGGAATAAAAGAGTAATTCCAATTTTACTTGGAGGAGAACTTGTAAAAGAGGCAAAAAATTATTGTGCAGATGAGAAGATATTATTTTTTAAAACTTTACAGAGTGCGACTTCATTTTTATAATATAAAAAATTAACTTTAAACTTATTCAGTAAATTTAAAACAATTTTTTAATAAAATCATAAAAGTATTAAAGGTTTTAAATGACAAAAAATTGGAAGTTAGTAAAAAAGTATTTAATTAAATTTTTACAAGAGGAGGTTTATAAAACAGGTTTAAAAAAAGCTGTTTTAGGACTTAGTGGTGGAATAGATTCAGCAATTGTTGCAGTATTAGCACAAGAGGCATTTGATGATAATTTATTAACAGTTATGATGCCTTCGCAATTTTCAAGTGATTCAAGTATTGAAGATGCAAAGGAGTTATGTCAAAAATTTAATATAAAATATGAGTTAATTTCAATTGAGTCAATACTAAATGCTTATTTTAATGAAGATTTTAGTAATACTTTAAGAGTTGGAAACTTTAGTGCTAGGGCGAGAATGAATATACTCTATGATATATCAGCGAGAGAGAGTGCTTTGGTTATTGGAACTAGCAATAAAAGTGAATTATTACTTGGATATGGAACTTTATGTGGTGATTTAGCAAGTGCATTAAATCCAATAGGTGATTTATATAAGAGTGAAGTTTTTGAATTTGCAGAATTTTTAGGAGTTTGTAATTCAATTATATCTAAGCCACCTTCTGCAGATTTATGGGAAGGTCAGAGTGACGAGGTTGAACTTGGGTTTAGTTATGCTAAAATTGATGAGTTTTTAAAAATTTTTGTAGATGAGAGGTTTTCTCTTAATAAAATTAAAGAGATGGATTTTGATGATAAATTAGTGTCTATGGCAAGGGCTAAAATTTACCAAAACCAATTTAAGAGAAAACCAGCAATAATCGCAAAATTGACAGATAGAACAATAAATCAAGATTTTTTATATCCTAGAGATATTAAGTTGTAAGGAGAATTTATGAGAGATGTTCCTTTTTTTATGCCAGATATAGATGGGAGTGAGTTAAAAGAGATAGAAGAAGTTCTAAATAGTGAAGATTCAAAGATTGCAAAATTAGAAGAGGCATTTGAAAATTTTCTTCCAGCTTCTTATGCAATAACGACTTCAAGTGGGACTAGTGCTTTACATTTAGCAATGTGTGCATTAGATTTAAAGAGAGGTGATAAAATTTTATGCCCTGTAAATGCTTTTCCATCACTTCCTGAAGTTGTAAGACACTTTGATGCAGAACCAATTTTTATAGATATAGATATTGATGATTTTAATATAGATTTAGAACAATTAGAGAGTTTTTTATTAAGAAATCGTTCAAAAAAATTAAAAGCAATTTTAATAAGTCATATAGCAGGTCAAAGTACAGATTTAAAGAGACTTTATGAAATTTCACATAAATTTAATATCAAAGTTGTAGAGGATGCTTCACAAGCTCTAGGTCTTAAATATGGGAAAAGATATGTAGGAGCTATGAATGCCGATATTACTATTTTTAGTTTTTCTCCTCACTTAACAAATTCCATTGCAAGTGGTGGAATGTTTGTAACTAATAATCAAGAGTTAGCTAATCGTGCAAAACTACTTAGAAATCACGCTATTGTAACAAATGGTTATGATAAATATGGAAGTATAGATTATGTTTATAATGTGGTTGACATTGGTTGTAAATATGATATGAGTGAGCTCAACGCTGCTTTTTCGTTAGCTCAATTTAATAAATTAGAAGAGAATATCAAAAGAAGAGAAAAAATAGCCCAATTTTATGATAAAGAGTTAAAAAGTGTAGGTCATATTTTAACTCCAGTTAAAAAGAGAGAACATATCTATTATCTATACATTATTAAAGTTGATAAAAATAGAGATGATTTTGCAAGACAATTAAAAAAAAGAGGTGTTGCTGTTGGACTTCACTATATTCCTCTTCATCTATTAACTTACTATAAACAAAAGTATGGTTTAAAAGTAAATGATTATCCAAATGCATTAAGAAATTATCAACAAATTCTTTCAATCCCAATTTATCCTAGAATGAGTGATGAGGATTGTCAATATGTTGTAACTCAAATCAAAGAAGTGGCAGAAAATAGAGTTTAATGCTTAATTTAACTCTATGGATTGAGAGATATCTATTTAATCCAAATTTTTTTGATAAACTTATCTCTTATCTCCTTTTACCACTTTCGTTAATTTACTGTATTATCATTATTTTAAAAAAGAAATTTTTAAAAATAATAGATTTTAATATTAAAATTATTAGTATTGGAAATATTATAGTAGGTGGAAGTGGAAAAACTCCATTTACTATTGCTATTGCAAAAAATTTAAAATCTGTTTTTATTATCTTAAGAGGTTACGGACGAAACTCTAAAGGTTTAATTGTAGTTAGTAATAAAGGTGAAATTTTAACTGATGTAGAGAAAAGTGGAGATGAGGCTATGCTTTTAGCTAAATCTTTGCCAAATTCTTCCATTATTGTAAGCGAAGATAGAAACAAAGCTATCTTAAAAGCTAAAGAGATGTGTGCAAAAATTATTCTTTTAGATGATGGATTCTCAAAACACCACATTAAAAAATTTAATATTCTGCTAAAACCAAAATATAATTTAATGCCATTTTGCATTCCTAGTGGAGTTTATCGTGAACCAATTTCAAGTTATAAGTTAGCTGATATTATCGCTATTGAAGATGTTGATTACAAAAGAAGTGTGAAAATAAAAAATCCAACTGCCAAAATGATTTTAATTACTGCAATTTCAAATCCAAAACGACTCGATAAATTTTTACCCAAAGATATTATAAAAAAAATATATTATCCTGACCATAGCTATTTTTGTGAGTTAGAATTAAAAAAAACTTTAAAAAAACACTCAGCAACTTCAATTTTAACGACCCAAAAAGATTTCGTAAAAATGGAAAATATTAATTTACCAATTTCACTTATGGAATTGAATTTAAATATTTCAAATGATGTTGTTAATAAAATAGAAGAGTATTTAAAAAGATGAAAAAAATTATATTTTTAAATATTTTTATAGTAATAAATTTACTAGCTTTTAATGTAAATCTCACTACACGCCTATAAATTTTATTTATGTGAAAAATTGCTATAATTAACATA
>JADGEE010000064.1 GCA_016744535.1 Campylobacteraceae bacterium | reverse complement strand
ATATAAGAAAGATAGGAAAAAAATGAAGTTTAGTCAATTTTTTATTCCAACTACGAAAGAGAAACCAAAAGATGCCATACTTCCAAGTCATCAATATTTAATTAGAGGTGGCTTTATAAATCAAGTAAGTGCTGGACTTTATAACTTTTTACCATTAGGTCATATTGTTTTAAATAAAGTAAAGGCTATTATAAAAGAAGAGTTAGACAGAGTTAATTGTAATGAAGTAACACTAGGATTTGTAACACCTGCACATATGTGGGAAGAGAGTGGAAGGCTTGGTAAATATGGAAAAGAGTTACTAAAATTTAAAGATAGAAAAAATATAGAATTTGTTTTAGGACCAACTCACGAAGAGATGATGGTTAATTTAGTAAAAAATAGAGTTAAAAGTTATAAAAACTTACCAGTTAATTTATATCAAATTAATACAAAATTTAGAGATGAAGCTAGACCTAGATTTGGAATCTTAAGAGGTCGTGAATTTTTAATGAAAGATGGTTATAGTTTTCACTCTAGCGAAGATGATATGATTAGAGAATTTAACTTAATGCAAGAGACTTACTCTAAAATTTTTAAAAAATTAGGACTTGATTTTAGAATTGTTGAAGCTGATAGTGGAGCAATAGGAGGAAGCGGAAGCAAAGAATTTATGGTTTTAGCTGATAGTGGAGAGGATACTATTGTTATTTGTAAAAGTTGTGAATATGCAGCTAATATTGAAGCTGCTAAGAGAGTTAAACAAGAAGCCCCAACAACTTTACCTGAAGCAAAATTTAGTAAATTTAAGACTGAAGGTATTATTACAATAGAGGATTTAAGTGAATTTTTCAAAGTAGATAAACACTTTTTTATAAAAGCTGTGATTAAAAAAGCCATATATGATGATAGAGATGAACTTATAGTCTTTTTTATTAGAGGTAGTGATGAGCTTGAAGAGATAAAAGCCCTTAACTCAATTGGAGCAAATGATTTAATTGATGCAACCCAAGATGATTTAAAAGATGCACCCGTTGGTTATATTGGACCAATTGGATTAAATAGTAAATTTATTATAGATGAAGAGTTAAGAGGTGAATCTAATTTAATTTGTGGTGCAAATGAGATAAATTATCATTTAGTTGGAGTTGATTTAAATGAACATTTAAAAGATGCTCACTATGCTGATTTAACTATCGTTGCAGAGGGTGATAAGTGTACTTGTTGTGGTGGAGTTCTTCACTACACAAAAGGGATTGAAGTTGGGCATATTTTTCAACTTGGAACTAAATACTCTGAAGCATTAGATGCAAACTTTTTAGATGAGAATGGAAAGAGTAAACCATTTATTATGGGAACTTATGGAATAGGTGTTAGTAGACTTCTTTCTGCTTTAATCGAACAAAACCACGATGATAAAGGGTGTATATGGACAAAAGCTACAACTCCATTTTTAGTTAATATTGTAGTATCAAATGCCAAAAAAGAAGAAGAGTTGAGTATAGGAATTGATTTATATGAGAACTTGAAAAATAAGGGAGTGAATGTAATACTTGATGATAGAAAAGAGAGATTTGGATTTAAAATGGGAGACTTTGAATTAATTGGATTTCCTTATGCTATTATTATTGGTAAAAAAATTAAAGATGGATTTGTAGAAGTAATTGATAGAAAAACTTTAGAAAAACAAGAAGTAGAGATAGGAAATTTAGATAAAATATTGGAGATTATTGAATAATGGGTAAAATAGGGATAATTTTTTTAATTTATTTCTTTTTAGAAGTTTTTGTTACTATTGAAGTTGGAAGTTATTTAGGTGGAATTGGAACTTTTTTTGAGATAATTTTTTCAGCTATAATAGGAATCTTTATTCTATTTAATTTTAATAGTTCACTTAAAGAGAATTTAACTTCTCTTTCAAAAATGCAAAATTCACCAGATAAAGTTTTAAGTTCGACTATTTTTTCATTAATAGGAGCAATTTTTTTAATTATTCCTGGAATTTTAACTGATGTCATAGGGCTTTTAATGCAATTTGATTTTATTGCTCTTATTTTTGGAAAAATAATTACAAAAAGTATCATAAACTTAAATAACAAACGAAGTTATCAAAAAAAATATAAACATAAAAGGGAGGACATAATCGATGTTGAAATTACTAAGTCTTAGCTTAATAGCTAGTTCTATTTTATTAGCTGAACCTACTATTAAAGAGGGTAAAAAAACTGTTTCAAAAGATGAAAAAGTTTTAACTTATGAAAAGAGAAGAATTTTAAGAAATTCAAACATATCTTTAAATACCATAAAAGTTTCTAAAAAAGTTGATTTTAAAGAAGTTAATGGTTGGAGTGCTTATGTATTTGATTTAGATTTAAAATTAAAAAAAGAGAAGCAAGATTTACAAACACAGGATATTTTATTTACTAATGGTAATTTTGTAACAAGTGATTTTATTAATATAAAAACAGGTAAAAGTTTAAAAAATTATATTAGTGTTGATGCCCCAGAGAGTTATTATGATGAGGAACACTTTTTAGTTGGAAATAAAGATGCTAAAAATAAATTATTAGTTTTTAGTGACCCACTATGTCCATTTTGTATGGATTTTGTACCTGACTTAATAGAGTTTGTAAAAAAACATCCAAAAGATTTTGGACTTTACTACTATCACTTTCCAATAGCATCAATTCATCCAGCAGCTGTAACTTTAATAAAAGCTGCTTTGGTAGCTGAGAAAAAAGGTGAAAAAGATGTTATAGAGAGATTATATGCTAATGCAACAGATTTTAAATCAAGAGAAACCAACGAAGCTAAAAATTTAAAATCATTTAATGAAAAATTAAAATCTAATATAAAATTAGAAGAGATTCAAGACAAAAAGATAGAGGAAAGATTTAGCGAAGATATAATAAAAGCTAGAAAAATAATGGTAAAAGGAACACCAACTCTATTTGTAAATGGTAAATTAGATAGAACAAAAAAAGTTTATTTAGATTTAGTTAAAGAAGATTCTAAATGAAAGTATCAATAGCTACAAGAGGGAGTAAACTTGCCCTCTGGCAAGCAGAACATATAAAAAAGCGACTAGAATTTTATCATAAAGATTTAGAAGTAGAGATAAAAATTTATAAGACAACTGGCGATAAAATTTTAGATACTCCATTAGCTAAAATAGGTGGAAAAGGTCTGTTTACTAAAGAGATTGAAGAGGCAATGCTAAGAGGTGAAGCTCAAATTGCTGTTCATAGTTTAAAAGATTTTCCAATAGAGTTTGCGAATAATTTTTTACTTAGTGCAATTACTAAAAGAGAAGATAGAAGAGATTCACTTCTAAGTGATAAATATTCTCATATTGAAGATTTACCAATAGGTGCTGTTGTTGGAACAACTAGCTTAAGACGGAAAATGCAAATTTTAAATTACAGAAAAGATTTAGTAATTAAAAATTTAAGAGGAAATGTAAATACAAGAATCCAAAAGTTAAAAGATGGTGAATTTGATGCTATCATTTTAGCACAAGCTGGAATTAATAGGCTTAGTTTAAGTAAATTAGTAAAATTTGTTTCACCAATTGATACAAATATTATGATTCCACCAATGGGACAAGCTTCACTTGGAATTGAGATAATAAAAGATAATAAAATTGAAAAATTAGTTTCTGTATTAAATGATGAGTCTTCTTTTATTGAAACAAAAATAGAAAGAGACTTTATTGAAGTTTTAAATGGTGGTTGTCAAGTACCAATTGGTGTAAGTGCTGTATTAAATGGAAATGAAATTAAAGTAAGAGCAATTGTAGGAATGCCTGATGGTTCGGAAATGTTACGAGAAGAGATTAATGCTACCAAAAAAGAGTATGAAACTTTAGGTAAAAAATTAGCTAATATTATGGTAAAAAAGGGAGCTAAAGAGTTATTAGAAAAATCTTTAAAAATGTTATAATTTAACTCTTCTTTCTTAACTTCTTTCTAGTAAAAACATAACAATATAAAAGCATAATTTAAGTTCATAAATTTAAAAGTATTATTTTGATAGAATTGCCGAAATTTTTAATATTAGGAGTTAGTTTGAGGACTCACTATTGTGCAGAATTAAATGAAAATGATGTTGGTAAAGAGATAGAAATTTCAGGTTGGGTAAACTCTTATCGTGACCACGGAGGCGTTATTTTTATCGATTTAAGAGATAAGAGTGGAATTATTCAACTGGTTTGTGATCCAGTTGATAATGCAGATGCTCATAAAATTGCAAATCAAGTAAGAGATGAATTTGTATTACTAGCTAAAGGTAAAATTAGACCTAGAGGCGAAGGACTTGAAAATCCAAAATTAAAGACAGGAAAAATTGAAGTTGTAATTGATTATTTACATATTGAAAATAGGAGTCTTCCACTTCCATTTGCAATGCATGATTCAAATGTAAATGAAGAGATAAAATTAAAATATAGATACATTGAATTAAGACATAAAAAATCTTATGAGACTTTTAAACTTAGAAGTAAAGCCGCAATTGCAGCTAGGAACTTTTTAGATGAGAATGGATTTTTAGAGGTTGAAACTCCGATTTTAACAAAATCAACACCAGAGGGAGCAAGAGATTATTTAGTTCCTAGTAGAGTTCACGCAACTGAATTTTATGCCTTGCCTCAATCTCCTCAACTATTTAAACAACTATTGATGGTTAGTGGATTTGATAGATATTTTCAAATTGCGAAATGCTTTAGAGATGAAGATTTAAGAGCAGATAGACAACCAGAATTTACTCAAATAGATGTTGAGATGAGTTTTTGTGATGATGAAGAAGTTATGAAAACAGCAGAGGGATTAATTAAATCTATATTTAGTGCTTGTGGTCACGAAATTGAGACTAATTTTCAAAGATTAAGTCATCGAGAAGCGATGGAGGGGTATGGTTCTGATAAGCCTGATTTAAGATATGATTTAAAGATGATTGATGTAATTGATATTTTTGCAAAAAGTACAAATGCAATTTTTGCAGATATTGCAAAAACTCCTAAGACTAATAGAATTAAAGCACTTAAAGTTCCAAATGGAGATAACTTCTTTTCAAGAAAAATGTTAAAAGAGTTAGAGAGTTTTGTGACAAAATTTGGAGCTAAAGGGCTTGGATATTTTCAAGTAAAAGAGGATGGTCTTAAAGGACCTTTAGTTAAATTTTTTAGTGAAGATGATTTAAATGAATTAAAAACTAGAGCAGATTTAAGTGTAGGTGATATTATCTTTTTTGGTGCTGGAGATAAAAAAAGAGTTTTTGATTATATGGGAAGACTTAGAATAGAAATTGCAAATAGAATGGATTTAATAGACAAAGATAAATTTGAATTTTTATGGGTTGTTGATTTTCCTATGTTTGAAGTTGAAGATGGTAAAATCAAAGCTTTACATCACCCTTTCACAATGCCAAGAGATATGAATAAAGAGCATTTAGAAGATATTGAATCAATTGCTTATGATATCGTTTTAAATGGAGTTGAGTTAGGTGGAGGAAGTATAAGAATCCATAAACAAGATATGCAAGAGAAAGTTTTTGAGCTTATGGGAATAGATGAAGAAGAGTCTCAAGAAAAATTTGGATTTTTACTTGATGCACTTCAATATGGAGCACCACCACACGGAGGATTTGCAATTGGATTTGATAGACTTATAATGCTTTTAACAAAAACTAGTAGTATTAGAGATGTTATAGCTTTCCCTAAAACTCAAAGGGCTCAATGTTTATTAGCAAAAGCACCAAATGTTGTTGAGTTAGAACAATTAAGAGAGCTTCATATTAGAGCTAAAAAACCTGAAGAATCTAAGTAAAAGGAGATAAAATGAAAAAACTATTTTTAATTATAGGAGCACCTGGTAGTGGTAAAACAACTGATGCAGAGTTAATTGCGGAGAGACATCCAACTAAAATCTCTCACTACTCAACAGGGGATTTACTAAGAGCAGAAGTTGCAAGAGGGACAGAACTTGGAAAAGAGATTGATAGTTTTGTTTCAAATGGAAATTTAGTTCCACTTCAAATTGTAATTGATACTATTGAATCAGCAATTAAAAGCAGTCCAAATGAGGTTATTTTAATTGATGGCTTTCCTAGAAGTGTAGAACAGATGATAGCACTTGATTTAAATTTAAGTAAAACAGATGATATTAAACTTATCTCTGTAATTGAAGTTGATGTAAGTGAAGAGGTTGCAAAAGATAGAGTTTTAGGAAGAGCTAGAGGGGCTGATGATAATGAAAGAGTATTTAATAATAGAATGAAGGTTTATACTGATCCATTAAAAGCTATTCAAGATTTCTATTTACCTAAAAATTTACTTAAAAAAATTAATGGTGAGCGAGATATTGAGACTATAGTAAATGAGATGGATGAGTTAATTCACTCAATGTTATAAGTAGTTATGAAAAATTTTTATACAGTTATTATTGGAAGTGAGCTTTTAAATGGCAGACGAAAAGATAGTCATTTTAAATTTGTAAATAGTGAGCTTTTAAAGAGGGGGTTTGAGCAAAAAGCCTCTTTTGTAATTAAAGATGAACCAGAATTTATTGAAGATGTGTTTAAATTTATTAGAGATGATGAAAATAGTGTAATGTTTAGTTTTGGTGGGATTGGTACAACTCCTGATGATTATACAAGAGAAGCTAGTGCAAATGTTTTTAGTAATTCAAAAATGGAAATTAATCTAAAAGCTAAAGCATTACTTGAAACTAGAATAAAAAAAGAAGATATGTATCCTTATGCTATTAATATGGCAAATCTTCCAGTAAATGCAAAACTTTTAAAAAATGTAATCAATAATGTAGCTGGATATTATTTAGAAGATAGATTTTTTTTCGTACCAGGGTTTCCAAATATGGCATACCCTATGATAATTCAAGCTTTAGATAATCATTATCCAAATAATGCTCAAAAATTTAGAAAAACTTTAACTGCTGATTGTAGTGAAAACCAATTAATTCCAATTATGGAAAAATTACCTAGTGATATTGATTTTTCAAGTCTTCCTCAAATGAGTGGAGATAAGAAAAATGTAGTTATTTCAATAGCTAGTTATGATTTAAATATAACTAAAAAATATTTTCAACTTTTTGAAGATGAACTTAATAGATTAAAAATTAATTACCAAATAGGAGATAGCTTATGAATGTAGATAAAATCGGTTACGGAGAGAATCCTGATAAAGTAAATGCGTTAATTGAAATTCCTTATGGCTCAAATATGAAATATGAAATTGATAAAGATAGTGGTGCAATTATAGCTGATAGAATTATGCACTCAGCAATGTTTTATCCAGCAAATTATGGCTTTATTCCAAATACTTTAGCAGATGATGGAGATCCTGCTGATGTTTTAATATTGACAGAATATCCATTAGCAATAGGTTGTGTAATTAAGTGTAGATTAATTGGGGTTTTAATTATGGAAGATGAGAGTGGAATGGATGAAAAACTTTTAGCAGTTCCTGTAAGTAAAGTAGATCCAGCGTATGAAGATATACAAAATATAGAAGATTTACCAAAACATACTCTAGCTAGAATTAAAAACTTTTTTGAAACTTATAAAATACTTGAGCCTAATAAATGGGTTAAAGTTAAAGATTTCCAAGGTAAAGATGTAGCAACAGAATTATTATCAAAAGCTATTGAAGCAGAAAATAAATAGAAATTTTATTTTAAATTTCTATCTTCTCTTTTTATTCTCTCTTTTTATTTAACTACTTAGGAAAATTAATAATATGACAACAATAATAAAAAAAAATTATCAACCTTTCATAAAGTGGGTTGGAGGAAAAAGAGGATTATTAAATCAATTATTAGAAAAGTTTCCTAAAAATTTTAAAAATTATCACGAACCATTTTTAGGTGGTGGGGCAGTTTTTTTTGAATTATATTCCAAAGGATTATTAAAAGATAAAAAAATATATTTATCAGATATTAATTTTGAATTAATTAATGCTTATATCGTAGTAAAAAACTCTCCTTTTGAATTAATAAAAAATCTTGAAAAATTTAAAGTAAAACATAATAAAGAGTTTTATTATAAAGTTAGAGAACAAGATCGAGATATAAATTTCAAAAAATTAAATAAGATAGATAAAGCTACAAGATTTATCTATCTTAATAAAACTTGTTTTAATGGACTTTATCGTGTTAATAAAAAAGGATATTTTAATACACCAATTGGAAGTTATAAAAATCCAAATATAGCCGATAGAGATGTGATTTTAAATGCAAGTGAAGCTTTGCAAAATGCAACCATTTTAAATATATCATTTAATGAAACTTTAAATAATATAAATAAAAATGATTTAGTCTATTTTGATCCACCATACTACCCATTAAATAATACATCTAATTTTACTTCATATAGTGAATTTGATTTTTTAGAAGATAAACAAAAAGAGTTATTTAAATTATTTAAAAAATTAAAACAAAAAGATTGTTATATTTTACATAGTAATTCTGATACTAATTTTATAAAAAATATCTATCAAGAGTATGACATTAATATAATTCAAGCAAATAGATTTATTAACTCTAAAGGCAATGGTCGTGGAAAAATAAATGAAGTTTTGATTAGGAGTGATATATGGTAAAAGGTGGAATTGGTGGAGGAAATACTCAAATAGGCTTACCAGTTCCAGAAAATGATTAAAAAATGACTTTAATAATTGGTTATGGTAATACTTTAATGGGAGATGATGGTTTTGGAATACATATTGTTGAAAAATTACAAACAAAAGTAAATAATCCAAATATAAATTTTATATTAACTTATCAATTGACTCCTGAATTATCTTTTGAAATAAAAGATTTTAAAAAAGTTATTTTTATTGATGCCTCTTATGGAACTCCAAATTTTTCAATTGCTTGTCCAATTATGAGTGATGTTAATTCAACTCTCATTTCTCACCATTTAAATCCAAAACTATTAATAGATACTACAAATGAACTCTTTAATATAGATATTGAATTTGAAATATACTCTGTTTTAGTAGAAAAGTTTAAAATGCAAGAGCAACTTAGCATAGAGATGAATAATCCTTTAAATCAAATATTAGAGTATTTAAAAAAAGATTTAACTAATTTTTAAATTTATCCATAAATTTTTGACAATTTGTTCCACTACTTTGTCTTACAACCATTGATGGGATTAAGTGAGATTTAAATCCAAATGCTTTACATCCGTGAGGTTTTTGGCTTTCCCAAGTAACAAAATAGTAATAACATCTTTTACAATTTACTCGCTTCATAAAAGTTCTCTCTTCTATTTTTTTATACTTAAAATTATACTATAAAATTATTATGATAGATACCGATTTATTTACAAATATATTCAAAAGGGATTAATTATGAGTAAAAATTTTTTATATGCTGGAATCATTTGTGTATCGCTAGTTGTTAATTCATTTGCATTTAATATTGATGATATGCAAAAACTTAAAGTTACAAATAATTGTATGAGTTGTGATTTAAGTGGTGCTAACTTATTTGGAGTCAATTTAAGCGGTGCAAATTTATTAGGTAGTGATTTAGATAGTGCAAATTTAAGTGGTGCTGATTTAAGTAATACAAACTTAAGTGGTGTTGATTTTTATAGAGCAAATTTAGCTGGTGCAAATCTATCAAATGCAAATTTAAGTGATGCTGATTTAAGAAGTGCAAATTTAAGAGATGCTGATTTAGCTGGTACAAACTTAAGTGATACAAAAGTTAAGAGTTCAAGTCTTTATCGTGCTAAAAACTATGAACAATCTATATTTTAATTTTTAGAGAAGTAAATCTACTATATTAGATTTACCTCTGCATAGGGTGTTTATACGGCGGTTTATCACAACCACTAAATACAGTTGCTAATGCAAAAATTGCTAAAATAGATAAAATAAATTTTTTCATTAATACCCCTCAGTTGATTTTTATAAATTATGCTCTTTTTTATATTTTAAAATCATAGCATAAGCTTCGTCTTTTAATTTTAGCTTCTCTTTTTTTAGTTTTTCAAGTTCAAGTTGCTCCATATGCTCTCTTCCATCTTCTACTTCTGTAACTTTATCATCAAGATCATTATGTCTTTCAAAAATTTTAGCAAAGTGTGCATCTTCTACTTTTAACTTTGTAATAACATCTCTATATTCGTGTAGCATTTAATTCTCCTTAAATTTTTAATTATTCTATAATTATAACTTACTATTCCTTAGTCTCAATTAAGTTCTATAATCTGCATTAATTTTTACATAATCATAACTCAAATCACACCCATAAGAGGTAAACTTTCCTCTACCGATTCCTAAATTACAACTAATTTTAAACTCATCGGCTTTCATTATTTTAAAAGCTTTCTTCTCTTTTTCTTTATCTAAAATAGAATCTTTAATTGAGTATATGACTAAATCATTATATTTAATAATTAACTTCTCTTCATCACATTCACAACCACTAGCTCCAATAGTTGATGCAATCCTTCCCCAATTTGGGTCTTCTCCAAAAAGAGCAGTTTTTACTAAAAGTGAATTAGATAAAGCTTTAGAAATAATTTCTGCTTCACTATTATTTTTTGCTCCTTTTACTTCAAATGCTACAACTTTGTTTGAGCCTTCACCATCTCTTAAAAGCTTGAGAGATAGTTTTTGCATTACAATTTTAAGGGCTTCTCTAAAAGCATCTTTATTATAAGAGGCTTTTTGATTTGAAAAAAGCATAATAGTATCATTTGTAGATGTATCTCCATCAACACTAACTGCATTAAAAGTTATATTATTTACTTCACTTAAAACTTTTTTTATTTCATTTTTAGGAATGTTAGCATCAGTTGTAATAAAACATAACATTGTAGCCATTGCTGGATTTATCATTCCAGCACCTTTTGCAATTGCTCCAATTCTAAATTTTTTATTATCACTTAATTGAACTTCAAGTGCTATCTCTTTATGAAAACTATCAGTTGTCATAATTGCTTTTGCACAATTTGTTGAATTTTTAGAGTTTAAATCAAACTTTTTAATAGCATTTATAATTTTCTCTTTTGGAAGCCTCACTCCAATTACACCAGTTGAACTCATAATTGGATTTGTAATATTAAATTTATCTTTTGCTATATCTAAAATTTCATCAATATCATCAACTCCATTCTCACCAGTCATTGCATTTGCATTTTTTGAATTGATTAAAATAAAGTTACTCTTAAATCCACTCTCATAGTGTTGATAGTGCTTAAGTGGAGATGCTTGAAATTTGTTTGTAGTAAACAGAGCTTCAACTTCGCATAACGAATCAGAATAAATAAATCCTATATCTAAACCATCAGGTTTCAATCCAGCTTTTACGCCATCAGCAAAAAAGCCATCAACTGCACAAACTCCTCCATCTATTGGAAATATATTAAACATATTTTAACTCCTCTGGTTTCTCTCTCATTCTAATAAATCTTTTTGTTTTAATAATACTTTTTGAAGTTCCAACTACAAGTAATTTTGATTCTGTCATAATAATAGTGCTTCCCTTTGGCATAGGAATAAATTTACCATCTTTTTGAATAATTCCAATAATACTTACATTTATGACATCTCTTAAATGTGATTCTTTTAATTTTTTAAGTACAAGCCAACTATGTTTTGGTACTGTTATCTCTTCAATATCGAGTGGAGTATCTCTAGTATATAAAAATTTGTCTAAAATATTTTCCATATCAGGTCTAAGTGCCATTGCACTTACTCTCTGTGCCATAAGCTTTGTAGGAGAGACTACTTTATCAGCTCCTAGTTTTCTTAATTTTTCAATATCTTTAAGTGTTTCTGCATTACAGATAATATGATATGGAACTCTACCTATCTCTTTTTCAAACAGTCTAACAGAGGCAATTTGAGCAATATTATCAGCAATATTTTTAGATAATGTTATAACTCCCTTAGCACTAGACATATACGATTTAAGGAGAGCTAATTCAGTATGTGGCTCATCTTTTACAAAATATGGATATTTATATTTTTTAGCTATCTCTTCAATGTTATTGGAGGGGTCAATTACTACAAAAGGAATATGTGTTTCTCTAAACTGTTTTGCAAGTTGAACTGTATACTCATTATGATAGCATATTATAAAATGATTTTTAAGTCTTGCTATTTTATATAACATTCTTCTCTCCTTCCAAATCTCTAGTAAATCACCTTTATTGATAACTTCAATTAAAATTCCTATTGAAAAACTAAATACACCAAAACCTAAAATAATAAGTGAAATTGTAAAGAGTCTTCCAAAGTCTGAAATTGGTGCAATTTCACCAAAACCAACTGTTGTAAAAGTAATACCTGTTTGATAAATCGCATCTATTAATGAAAAGCCATCAATTGCGATATAGCCTAATGTGCCAAACATCATAATTAAAATAGTTAATACAAGTGGAAGTCTAAAAGGCTTTAATTGAGAGTATAAATCATTTGATAGTGTAATTTGGGGTTTATTCTCTTTTTCCCAGTTTTTTATTTTCTGTTTATTTAAAGTATTCAACTTTGAAGCTTTATAATTTATAAAAGGCGAAGAGCCTTTTATTTTTAAGCTAAAAGATTTTTCTTTTTCATTGTTCTAAGAGTTGAAGCTGCAACTCTAATCTTTTTTGTTGTTCCATCTTCAAGTCTTACTCTAACACTTCTTAAGTTTGGTAAAAATCTTCTTTTTGTTCTATTTTTTGCGTGACTTACATTGTTTCCACTCATTGGACCTTTGCCAGTTATATAACACTTTTTTGCCATAATTTGCCTCTTTTTATAAATTTTTTTGCGAATTATACTTTATAGTATCAAAAAGGTAACTTAATAAGGAACATATTTATTCCAAATTATGAAATATTAAGTTTTAAACTCATTTAACTTAATACTTAACCCCTCTGTCATTTTATGTAAATGATCTGTTGCTGAAATTGTCTCCTCAAGACTTCTAGCATTTGAATTTGAAAGTTCGTTAATGCTCTCTATTTTTTTAATTCTATTTTGATAATTATTAACAATTTCAGTTGTATTATCTAAAGATTTATTTGCCGTATAAGCACTTTGAATCATTAAATTTGCTGTCTCATTAATTTTATACTCAACTTTCTCTGAAACTTTTGATAAATTTTGAATATCTTTTGCATTTTTATTCATCTGTTCACTTACATCAACAATTGATTGAACTATTACATTAATTGTTGAATTAATTTCTGTTAAAGATTTTTGAGTTCTTTCAGCGAGTTGTCTAACTTCATCAGCTACAACTGCAAATCCTCGACCGTGTTCCCCTGCTCGTGCGGCTTCTATAGCTGCATTTAATGCAAGTAAATTTGTCTGATCAGCAATATCAGCAATAACTGTTAAAACTCCTTTAACTGCATCAGCTTCACTACTTAATTGATTAAGTTTTTGTGATAACTCCTCTTCTATATGTGAGCTTTTTTGAATTTGAGAAACCATTTTAAGTATTTCATTTTTTGCACTCTCTAAATTTTTATTTGATTTTTCAATATCCTCTTTTGTATTTTGAGATGTTTGAAGTGAAATATTTAATAAATCTTTATCTTTTAAACCATCTTCAACTGTATTTTCAACTATTTTAGCCTCCTTTTCTACTCTCTTGCCAATATTTTCAGCTGTTACACTAAGCTCATTTGCAATTGATGCCGTCTCATTTGAAGAATTTTTAATATTTGAAATTGTGTTTCTAACTTTTTCTATAAATTCATTAATACTTTTACTAGCTTTTGCTATTTCGTCATTACCATTAACCTCTAATGTTTTTGTTAAATCTCCATCACCTGAAGCTAAATTTTTTGCCATTAAATTTAATTTACTAATAGGTGTTAAGACTATTTTCCCTATTAATAGATATATGATTATAAATATAACTATAAGTATTATAATTAAAGTTGCAATATTCTTAATAAATTCAATTTTTGCTTTTTCAATAAGAGACTTTGTAGGTATATAACTATTTACAGAACCAAGTAAAAAATCTCTATTTACATCTAAGCTATGACACTCTGCACAACCTGCGTGAAAACTACTCTTAAGAGGTACAGCCACTCTTAAATACTCATCCTCTTTAACTTTTAATACAGATTCTTTATTCATAAAAGCTTTAAGTGCATCTCTTTCAAATCCTATTTCAATTTTAGTTTTATCTCCACCCATAGGAGCAGAACCTGTAATATCAAGGTCACCTATTAATCTAACTCTAGGAACACCATCACCAAAATCATTTATAACAGCATCATCTACAGCTTCGATAGTTCTAATCCAATCTAAGTGAACTCTTTTTTTCTCTTGTTCGTCTTTAGCATTTATATATTGATTATGAAATTTCTTAGTTGAAACCATAAACATTTGAGCAGAGCGTTGAATTAATGAATTAGCACTAGTTTCAGCCTCTTCATAAATTCTACTGATTGAACTATTATAAGCTACTATTGAAAATATAAAAAATGATGCTATAACAACAACCATAAAAGTAATTGCTAGTTTTAACCTAATTGAAAGATTATCCATTTTAAAACCTTATTTTAAGTTTAATTATTCAATTTTTGTAATTAAGTTAAATTATAGTATGTTAAAGTAGCTTTAGGGTAGCATTTCATTAAATTATCACTAATTAGCAAAAAAATAGAGAGAAGAAAAAGTATAAATATATTTACTTAAGTTTTAAACTCATTTAACTTAGCACTTAACTCCTCTGTCATTTGGTGTAAATGCTCTGTTGCTGATATCGTCTCTTCAAGACTTCTTGCATTTGAGTTTGAAAGTTCACTTATACTTTTTATATTTTTAATTCTATCTTGATAGTGAGTAACAACTTCTGTTGTATTAGAAAGTGATTCATTAGCTGTATTTGATGTTTGAAGCATTAAGTTCGATATTTCGTTTATTTTATATTCAACTTCATCTGAAACTTTTGATAAATCTTGAATATCTTTTGCATTTTCATTCATCTGTTCACTAGTATCCACAATAGATTGAACTATTACATTAATCGTTGAATTAATTTCTATAAGAGACTTTTGAGTTTTCTCTGCGAGTTGTCGTACTTCATCAGCTACAACTGCAAACCCTCGACCATTTTCACCTGCTCTAGCTGCTTCAATAGCTGCATTTAGAGCTAATAAATTTGTTTGGTCTGCAATATCTTTTATAACTGTTAAAACATCTTTTACAGCCTCAGCATCACTACTTAATTGATTAAGTTTCTGTGATAACTCCTCTTCTACGCGTGAACTTTTTTGAATTTGAAAAACCATTTTAAGTATTTGACTTTTTGCTTCTTCTAAATTCTTATTTGATTTTTCAATATCACTTTTGGTATTTTGAGATTTTTTAAGTGAAATATTTAACAAATCTTTATCTCTTTCACCATTTTTAACTGTTGATTCTACAATTTTAGCTTCTTTTTCTACTCTTTTTCCAATATTCTCTGCTGTTGAAGTAAGTTCATTGGCGATAGAGGCTGTTTCATTTGAAGAGTGTTTAATATTTGAAATTGTACCTCTAACTTTTTCTATAAACTCATTAATACTTTTACTAGCTTTAGCAATTTCGTCATTACCATCTACTTCAAGTGTTTTTGTTAAATCTCCATCACCTGAAGCCAGGTTTTTAGCTTTAGATTCAAGCTCATCTAGTGGCTCAATTATTTTACTTACAACTAAAAATAGGACTAACAAAATTATTACAAGTGAGGCAATAGATATTACAATAATCAAAAATTCAAAATTATTAACTTCTTTTAATACATTTTCAAGTGGAAGTGTAACTCCAAATGACCAAGGAGTTTTAGAGTTACCTATTGTAATGGGAACAAAAACTTCATAAACATCTGTTTTTAACTCATTTGAATATTTAACTCTTGAAAACATCTTTGCATTTTTAATAGCATTTTTTAATTCATTATCATTTATACTTTTTCCTATTAAACCTTTTTTAATTCCTGCTGTATAAACTCCTGTATTTGATATAATTTCAGAATAGCCATTAAATGGTGTTACTTTATCTACAATTTTTTGAAGACTATCAAGTGTCATATCAATTCCTGCAACACCTTCATTGCTAGAGCCTATTTTAATTGGTACAACTAAACTTGTAATTAATGTATCTTTTCCACCAACTGGGTACATATATGGCTCAAGTATTGTCTCATCTCCACTTTTTTGTGCAAGTATATAATAATCTCCTGCTCCATTAACATCATATTCTAGCAGTGGTTCTAAACCTATTATAGAGCCATCTCTATACCAATAAGGTATAAATCTACCACTCTTATCGTGACCTGTTTTATTTATAAATTTACTGTCTTTTCCATCAAGTGCATTTGCTTCCCAACAACTCCAAGTTCCTAAAAAAGTATCATTTCTATATAAAACTTGTTTAAGCTGTGCATTTAAGATATCTCTATTTGCAATATTCTCATTTCTTAGCCCCTCAAATGAGTTTGCTAAAGTTCTTGCACTATCCATCCCCACTTCTAAAAAAACTTGTATTTTTGTACTAGCAGTTTTTGCAATTTGTTCAGCTCTTTTAAAAGTTTCATTTTTTATCATATTTTCAGATTTTGTTTTGATAAAAACTACTATCACTATAAATGATAAAAATGTTACAAAAAAAGCACTAAAAAGAATTTTTTTCTTTAAGTTCATATTCTCACTACACGCCTATAAATTTTATTTATGTGAAAAATTGCTATAATTAACATATGAAAAATGTAATAACTTTAGAAAAAGAACTTAAAAATTATTTT
>JADGEE010000151.1 GCA_016744535.1 Campylobacteraceae bacterium | reverse complement strand
AAGTAACTATTAGAGAGCTAAATCTTAATGTTGAAGTTATTGATAAATTTCTATTTTTGGTTAAAAATCAATTTGAATATTTTGAAAATTTAGATTTTCAAGAGGAATTAAATGAAGTTTGTAGGCTTTTAAGAGCTGGAGAAAAGCCAATAGGAGTAATCAAAGATAAGAGTTTTTTTATCGATGATAATAAATTGATTTTTTTTAAATTACTTGGATTAAAAGATAGTGAATTAGATAAAATTAAATCTGAAATTTTAGAATTAATAACTTTTACACAAAATAGTAAAAAGTATAAAATTAAATTAGATTTATTTAGGGATTATAGACTATTTTTAAAAAAATATAATCTTTCAGAAGCTGTAAAAAGTTTAATTAAAGCAAAAAATAGTGATGAGGGAGTTTCATTAAAAATGAAGATAAACGAGAATCTTTAATAGGGTTTTATATTCTCTTTAGTTGTGCTGTTTTGTCTATTTTCTAAATCCTCTTTTTTTAACTCTTTAATTACTTTATTTTTATAATTATTTAACTTTATTTTTCCCTCTTTTTCTATTTTTTCTATATAATCAATTACATCTTTATGCTCAACTGCTTTCTTGACTATTAACTCAATTGAATCATCAAATTGTGGATACTCTTTTGAGAGTTTAATTTTTAATTTATCTATATTCTCCTCATTGAAAATACTCTCTTTTATTAAATCAAATATTTTATCTTTTGCAATATCAAATATTTTTTTTAAGAATGGATTGCTTTTTTTATTTTTCATTTTTTACCCTTCAATAATTAAATCTATAACCCTCTTTTCTAACTGTTTCTATTGTGTAAATATTATGCTCTTTATCTAATAATTTTCTAATTTGATTGATACAAACTTCAACCACATTTACTTTGATAAGTTCAGGTTCTGCCCATATTGCACTTATAATATCTCTTTTTTTAACAACTTCTCCTCTTGAGTTTGCTAAAAATTTTAATACTTCAAAGTTTTTTCCTTTTAAATTTATCTCTTTATTTTTAAAAGTAACTTTTTCTTTGTTTGAATTTATAATTAAATCATTTATTTTTATATCTTCATTATCTCTTCCAAATCTAAGTCGAGCTTCAACTCTAGCTATAAGTAAATCAAAATCAATAGGTTTTGGTAAAAAGTCATCAGCACCTTTTTTTAAAAAAAGTATCTCATCCTTTTTATCTGTTTTTGAAGATAAAATAATAATTAGGGCTTTACTTTTTAATTTTATTTTAGAGATTGAATTTACACAGCTTTCATCTCCTATAATTAAATTATAATTTCTACTTTTAATTAACTCCATAGCATCTTCTAATGTGTGTTTACTATCTACATTATAATTTATCTCTTGTAGTGAATTTGTTAAAATAGTGTTTAAAGTTATCTCATTTTCTATAATTAAAATTCTCATATAAATCCTTATATATTTTATTTAAAATAATTATGCAACTAATAGTGCAGGAACTAATTTTTTAATAGATGGCTCTTGTTCTCTTAAATGCACATAATTACTCTGAATTATCGCAAAATCTTCACCTGTTCTGTTATCGCCACCTTTTACTGCTATACCACCACCATATTTAAAGTTTTGTAGAATTTTTGCATCTATTGGTTTTGCCTTTTCTACATCTTTTAATCTACCTGTATTATAGAGTTTACCCTCTAAGTTAAATTGCAATTCAGGTTTAGCTATTTTAACTTCAGCAATTCTATTATCTATAAATTCTATTGTCTTCTCATCTCTAGTTTGAAGTGCTAAAGTTACATTATGGTTTGCTTTAATTCTCTCTTGCTTTGTTTCACTATCATCAGCTTTTAAACTAGCCATATCTTGAACACTTAATACAAATGCTATATTTATACTTCTCACTTGTGCAAGTATCGTATCCATTCCATTTACATTACTATAAGCACCAAATTCATCAGCATTCATTAGTGCCATTGGTTTACTGACTATTTTATCTTTTAATATTCTATTTTGAGTAGGTGAGATAGATAGAGTTTCACCACCGAGCGAGAGTGAAGCTGTTAATTTAACGGTCATTATAAGCATTTTTCCAAGTATCTCAATTGTATCATCATCTTGTTCAAGTGGAGGCAATAGAACATATAAGAGTTTATTGTTTGTTAAGACATCTTCTCCATCGACTTCAATAATATCTTGTGAAAAAATATGTGAAAATTTTGTAAATAGATTAAATACACCAGTCCATTGACTTTTTGCATATCCGTGTTGGGTTTCAGTATCTCCTGATAAATTCTCTATTGTGCCATCATTAGACTCTTTAAAGCCAAGTGCTTTTAATGCTATATTTTCATTAAAATTATCATCACTTTCAATTAATTTCATAGCTTCTTTGAAAGTAGCTTCTCTTTTTATTTCAGTAAATATTTTTCTAATTTCATCAATTGAAATAGAGTTTTGTGAATTATATATAAAATCTTTTTTTTCTCTCTTTTTGACATAGTTATAAATTAATATTCCTATCTCTCTCATATAATTCAACCAATTGTTACTTTGACCACTTGCATAACTCTTTAGTCTATTAAATGCAAGTTCAAAACTTTCACTAAAATATCTATAATCAATGTTTAATGCTTTCTCTACATTTCTCTTATATAGTGTATTTTTTTGAATATAGTAAAATAGAATTTCAGCCTCTTTAATATCAGGTATTTGAGAGAGAGTTTTATCTTTTGCAACTTTATATATCTTTTTTAGTGTAAATTCAGCTTGATTTTGAGGGGATTTATATATCCTTTTTATCTTTTCACTAACTTCTCTTAAAATTCCATAAAACAGAGAATATAGTAAAAAATACTCATTAGGGTTCATAAAGTTTTCAATTTGAGAGAGTGCAAAATTTTCATTATGAAATTCTCTTCTAATTTGTACAGAGGACATAATTGGAAATAGCAGTGCTACACCTTTATCTTTAAAATAACTACTATTTCCTCCATCACTTTTTGAGAGTGATGCTAAAAATGATACAGAGGTCGAACTATGAACACTCATAATAGGACTATAACTATTTGTATCATCAGGTTTGATATGAGGTTTTAAGAGGTTAATTACTTGCAAATCAGCTTCTCTTTTAAATTCAGATACTAAAGCATTGAAATTATTTAGCATTGTAGTATCTGATTTACCATCTATCATTAAAATACCACCACCAAAGGCTATTACATTTCTAAATAGAGACATCATTGTCATTGTCTTTCCAGCACCTGTTGTGCCTAAAAAAACTATATGCCTTGTTAAAATATCTTTTTCTAATCCAAAGTATCTATATTGTTGATGTTTTGATGAATTAACTAATTTACCATAATCTGATAAATTTTCTAAACTTTTATATTTATTTAAAAGAGAATCCACCTCATTTATCTCAACTGTATAAGCAAATTTAGAAAACACCTCGTCATTTTCATCTGCAAATTGTGGGGATAAGAGATTATAGTAAGTATCCCTTTTATTTTTCATTGCAAAAAATTCATTATAGACTTCATAATAGTAAAATATAAAT
>JADGEE010000063.1 GCA_016744535.1 Campylobacteraceae bacterium | reverse complement strand
TGCCTCTCATCGTTTGTGAGCCGAAATTATAGCTGAAGTTCCTTAAAAAAATATTAAATTACAGAGGCTTTGCTATGACTTTTTACTTTTTTTAAATTAAGCAATTAACATACTTAAAAATCTTACCAAAACAAATTTAAAGAAATAAAAACTCAATAATAAAAAATACTAAAATTTAAAAACTATTTTGAATTAACTTTGGTATCATTTTGATTTATAAAACTATTTTTATCTAAAATAAGGTTAAAATATTAAAATTAAAATAACTATTCGATTCAATTTAATACAAATAATATTTTTGATAAAGTTTATTTATGTTGAAGTTAAAAAAATTAACTAGTGCTGTTCTAACCTTTCAAATATAACTTTTAAGGTCTATTAATGAATATATATAACATTCCTATTTTAGGATTTATGTTTAAAAATAAATATTTTATCGATACTCTAAGAGTAATTACAGTGATTCTATTTTTTTATGCTTTATATGTTGGGATCTTTTATCCTGATAGTAAAGGGCTTTTTACAACAGCTTTGTTTTGGGGATTTTTTTGGCCTTTTTTTATGATTTTATCTCTTGCAACTTTTGGAAAAATATTTTGTGGAATATGTCCGCACGGCTTTATTGGTAAATATTTAACTCGCTTTGGATTAAAAAAAGAGATGCCAAAATCTTTAAAGAATCCTTTTGTAGGACTTAGTATTATATTAGTTACTTACTGGTTCGTACTTTATACATTTTCAGGATTTTATAAAAGCCCTCTAACTGCTTCTATTTTCTTTTTAGTTTTAACTCTTATCGCTTTTATAATATTTTTTCTATTTAAAGATATGGGATATTGTAAAAGTATATGTCCAATTGGTTCAATCACGACTGCGTTTAGTAGAGTTAGTTTCACTTGGTTGTCCACAAAAGCCGAAGATTGTAAAAGTTGTAAAACATTTCATTGTGCAAAAGCTTGTGAATATAAAATTTCCCCTTTTAATTTCAATAAAAATAATTCTATGAGTGATTGTACTTTATGTATGGATTGTGCAGATATTTGTGAGAGTGTAAAATTTGAATTCAAAAAACCATCTTTTTCATTAATGAATCATATTAAAAAAACTAGAACTATTGATGTTTGGGTTTATATTTTACTATTTGCAAGTGCATCTTTAAGTATGCAATTCCATCACGCAATCGGTAGAAGTGGAGTAAATGAGTTTATGCCTTGGACAATTACGGCTAAGTATTTAAAAGAGGTATTAGATTTAAGTTTTACAGTAAATTATGAAGGACTTTTAGCTTTTATTTATGCTTTAGCGATAACTTTATTTTTAAGTTTAGGTAGTTTTTGGTTAGTTGCTAAAATTCTAAAGTTAGAATATCAAAAAATATTTATAACATTAGGTTACGCTTTAGCTCCACTTATGATAGTTAGTGGACTCTCACATATTTTACAATTTTTCTTTTATCATTATTATTCTGATATTGTAAATGGATTCATTACTGGATTTAATTTAAATTATGAATTTGTAAAACCACTTGCTAGTATGAAAGAAAAATTGGTTAAAGTTTTTAGTATATTATCTTTTGTAGCAGTTTTTTGGTCACTATTTTTAATGAATAAGAGATTAAATTTATTAACGAATAATAGAAAAGATAAAATTAAAATTTTTCCGATAGCTTCTATTTTAATTTTATTTTATTTAGCAGTTACAATATTTGTATATTATGCCTTTGCAACTTATGGAGTGGCACATCATCATTGAAATTAATTGACGGGTTTTACCAGTCCTACAAACCACTATTTTATTCCTCTTCCTCCTCTTCTTCTTCCTCTTTCATTAATTCTATTTTTTTTAAATATTCAGTAATAGATTCGCTTTCTTTCATTTTAGATAACTCCCTTATTTTTTTTGCTTTAATAAAATACTCTTTTGCTTCAATAATATTGCTCATTTGCATTAAAACAAAACCTTTTGTAGCGATATAAAAAGGATTATGTTTTATTTCATTTATTGCTTCATTAATTAAAACTAAAGCTAATTGTAAATCTTTTTTTTCTTCTCCCAAAAGATAGGCAAGATTATTTTTTGGTTTCGCAAAAGTAGGATCTAAAGATATTGCTTTTTTATATAATATTATAGCCTCATCTATCTCTCCATTACGTTTTTTACAAAGTGCTAAGTTATTAATTAAAAATTTATCATCAGTTAAATTTAATGTCAATATCATTTCATATAATTCAATCGCTTTTGAATAATTTTTTTGTAATCTATATATATTTGCTAACTCATAAGTATCTTTTATACTTTTGTTATTTGTGTTTTCAAGCTTTTTTATTTTATTTTGAACTAAATTTTTTTTAATACGATAGCCTGTATAAATTTCACGAGCTATTGGTTGAGAAGAAATATGATTTAACCAAAGTTCTTGATTTGAAAACATATTGGCAGGATATAAATGATGTGGCTTCTTAGTAACAAGAAAAAGAAACCAAATAATCACCACACTAGGTAATAAAATTAAATATAATAGACTTATTTTTTGATTAAAACCTTGAAGTTCTAAAGTAAGATATGTAAATAAAATTGCAATAATTAAAATAAAAAATATTAATGCACCAATCGGGCTTTTTGTTAGTACTTTTAAACTTTCACTAGAAGTTAAATTTTCCATAATAGACATAATAATTCCTCAACTATAATGTTGTTTAATACATATTCTAAACAATTTATTCTTATATAAACATAAATTATATATCCATAAAAAATTAAATAAAAAAAATTAAATTTTCATTCCTTTTAGGTATAATTTCAATTATAAATTATGTGATTTTATAATAAGAAAAGGAATTATGTCAGGGGAGAAAAAAGATAATTTAGTAAAAGAAGTTTGCACAAAACTTGAAATAACTCAAAAAGAGTTAGCCAGTAAATTTGGTATTACAACATCAGCTATATCACAATGGAATGAAGAAGTTCCTAAAGTAGCACAAATTGCATTAGAATTAATACTTGAAAATTATCAATTAAAAAATGATTTAAACACTGTTGTAAAAGCACATAAACTGCTGGATAAATATAGTAAAAATTAGATAACTAAATTTTATTACTAAAAATATTTAATTATCTTAATAAAATTCTTGACTTAATTAAGTAATATTACTATAATGGGATAGTGAATCATCATTAAATTATAGTTTTTAAGAAATAGGGCAAAAAGCCCCATAAAATAACTATTATATTTTAGTGACTATAATAGCTATTAAAATGATTATGAATATTATTTTGCTAAATAAAAGTGTAAATTTCAAATTTATAGTTTATAGTTTTTTAAAAATTTCACAAAATCTACATTTTTATTTGATATAATATACTTTAAGTAATATTTTATTCTGAATATATAATTGAAAGGATTTTAGATAAATGGTAAATGAAAAAAATAAACTTTCAAAAGTAACTCATCAAGGTAAGTGGTTTATAGATAAAAATTTATATATAGATTGCTATGTTACAAATGAAAAAAAAAGATTACTTTCATTAAGAGGTACATCAAGAGCTATGGATTTAAAAGGTGGTGGGAGTGGTGCTTTGGTTAGAAATTTAAAAGCTAAATATATACAACCTTACTTATCAAAACAATTAATAAAATGGATTAAAAATATTGAAGAAGATAAAATTGATAAAATTTCAGCAATAAAAGGTCATAAATTCATACCATTTTGAAGCTGAATATTTTGTTGATATTTGTAAAGCTTATATTCAAGCTAAAAATGATGGTATTTTTAATGGTTCACTTTGGATAACCCAATCTGCAATAGCAGATAGATTATTAAAAATTATGTCTGCATTTGCTAAAGTTGGAATTCTAGCAATAGTAGATGAAATAACAGGCTTTCAAGAAATTAGAGAAAAAGATGAACTTCAGAAAATATTAGCTAAATATATAAGTGAAGAATTTTTACAATGGAGTAAAAGATTTCCCGATGAATTTTATAAACAGATGTATAGATTAAAAAATTGGGGTGAATTTCAAAAAGCTGGACAAAAAATGCCACAAGTTATAGGTAAATATACAAATGAGTTAATTTATAATCAATTACCTCAAGGAATACTCGATGAATTAAAAAGTAAAACTCCAAAAAGTGAATGTGGTAATAATTTAGTAAAATATCACCAACACTTAACTCTTAATACAGGTGTTCCTCATTTAGATAAACATCTAATAGCAATTATAACTCTTATGAAAGTTTCTAATAATTGGGAAGAATTTATGTTTTTATTTAATAAGTCTTTAGGTAAACCTGCTCAAGGTATATTAAATTTTGATAAAAAATATTAATTAAAAAAATAATTTGAGTAGTTATAAAAAAAGTTAAAAAATATTAGATATTCATCCAAAATATATTGTTGATAAAAATTAAATCTAAAAAGAAGTTATTTTAAATATTAAAAATTGGAATAATATTTTAAAAAAATTAGAAAAGTTAGAAGATATTAAAGTTTATGATAAAGCTAAAAATATCAAAGATGAAGTTATCTCATTTAAACAAGCAATTAAATATATAAATAATTAATAAAGCTTTAACTCTTTAACTTCCCCCACCGCCCCACGGCTCATAATCAGGCTCATAAGCTTCTTCATTTATACTATTTTTCATATTTGATAAATATTTACTAACTTCTTTTATATCATATTCACTTAAAGATTGTGCAAATGGATTCATAACATCAGCCCCAATTGTTTTAATCTTTCCATTTTTATATGAAATTAATTTATTAATTAAGTAATTTTGGTTTTTATTAGCTAAAACTGGATAGTTACCACTTCCAGCACCAGTTATTCCGTGACAACCATAACAGCCTTTACCTGTATAAATTCTTTTTCCTGTATCACTAGCATTTAGTGAGAATATAAATAAAGATATAAAAAAATATTTCATTTTCGATAATTCCTTTAAATTTATAACATATGAGTATATTTTACCAAAAAAATTGTATATTTAACTAAATTATCTTAAAATAAATTTTTAAATTTAAAAGGCATATTTATGATATATTTTCTTAGTGCAGGGCCTGGTGACCCTGATTTAATTACTATAAAAGCTAAAAATATTCTTCAAAAAGCTGATATAATTTTATATACTGGTTCATTAATTCCAAAAGAAGTTTTATCTTGGGCGAAAAAAGATGCAATTATTAAGTCATCTGAAAATTTAAAATATGATGATATCTTCTATTGTTTAAAAAAACACTCTAATTTAATTTTTGCAAGAGTTCATACAGGAGATGCCACACTTTTTTCAACAATAGCTAAACAGATTGAATTTTTAAAAAAAGAAAATATAAAATATGAAGTGATACCAGGGGTAACTGCAAGTTTTGGAGCAAGTGCGTCACTTGGAATAGAATATACAATCCCTGGGGTTTCACAAACTTTAATTTTGACGAGAGTTGAGGGAAAAACTCCAAACCCTGAATCACTGGAAAATATTTTAAGTTGTAAAAACTCTTCAATAGTTTTTTATTTGTCTATTAACTTAATTACGAAATTACGAGATAAAGCATTAGAACTTGGATATTCAAAAGATACTCCTTGTGTTGTTGTGCAAAAAGCTACTTGGGCTGAAGAGAAAGTTTATAAAGGAAATATAACTTCAATAGTTAATAAAGTAAAACATATAAAAGGGATAGCTTTGATATTATTTGGAGAATTTTTAAATCAAAAAGAGAAAGTAAACTCTCACTTATATAATTAAGCTTTTAAATCAATTACAGTTCCCATCATCTCATCGTAAGTTTTAAAACTAATTGTATTTGCCTCAAATCCATAACCAATTAGGATTTGTTCAGGTATCTCTTTAGTTAAATTTGTTTGACTAAATAATGAATTTTTATCATCAGCTAGTTTTAAATTCATATCAGTTGGAATAAAACCATCAGTATTTATATTAGCAATATTGTTAGCATTTATATTTAAATATCTGCTATGTATATTCATTGAAGATATATTTGCATACATAATAACTCCTTAATTAATGAGATATTTTCTTAACACTATTTATAACCTCTTCTGCAACTTTTGTTAAAGTGATTGATTTACTAACACCGCCAAGCCCAACGGCAACTTTTGGCATTCCATAAACAACGCAACTCTTTTCATCTTGGGCAATATTAATAGCACCCACTTTTTTCATATTAAGCATACCTTTAGCACCATCACTTCCCATTCCTGTTAAAATTACTCCAATGGCATTTGCACCAGCTACTTTTGCAACAGAATTAAAAAGAACATCAACACTCGGTTTATGTCCTGATACTTTAGCTCCATCTCCAATTTCAACGAAATATCTTGCTCCACTTCTTCTTAAAACCATATGATAATCACCTGGTGCAATTAAAGCTTTACCATTTCCAACAGTCTCTCCATTTTTTGCCTCTTTTACTTCAATTTGTGAAAGTTGATTAAGTCTTTGAGCAAATGTTTTTGTAAACTTTGGAGGCATATGTTGTACTATTATAATTCCTGGAGAGTTTCTCGGCATTCTAATTAATACTTCTTTAAGTGCTTCAGTTCCACCTGTACTTGCTCCAATTGCTACAATTTTATTGGTAGTTTCTGATAGTGAACTAATTGGTTTTGCATTAATTTTAGTTTTATGAAGAAATTTTCTTACATTTACTTTTGAAGCTGCTTTTACTTTTTCTACTATTTCAGCTTTAATATCATCAATTCCATCATAAATATTTGAATGAGGTTTTGCTACAAAATCTATTGCTCCTGATTCTAGTGCATCAAGAGTAGTTTTAGCTCCACTTCTTGTAAGTGAACTAACCATTACGACTGGTGTTGGCATATACTGCATAAGTTTTTTTAAAAATGTAATACCATCCATTCTTGGCATCTCTACATCCAAACAAATTACATCAGGTTTTAATTTAACTATCATATCTCTTGCTATATAAGCATCTGGTGCAGCACCTACTACTTTAATACCACTATCACTCTCAAGTACAGCTTTTATTAAACTTCTAGCAGTCGCACTATCATCTACAACTAATACTTTTAGCATATTTAACTCTTTTGTGCATATTTTAATGTAACTTTACCTGTATCACTTCTCATCATAATCCTTCTTCCTCTAAATCCGCCAACATCATTGGCTACAACTTTAATGTTATACTCTTTTAATATTTCTTTTGCTATCAATATATTTTTTTTACCAATTAACATCTCTGGAGTTGTAATATTATTAATATTTCCACCACCAAAAACTTTAGCTTGTAAACTTCTAACTCTTGAGCCTTTAGATATAATTTTTTCAATCATTTTTGGAATTGAAACATTACCATATTTTGGACTTTGAAGTCCATTTCCATTCCAAAGAGGGACTAAGTAATGGTTCATTGCTGCAAATTTATTTACTGGATCATATAGACAAACTGCTATACAAGAGCCTAAGACTGTCACAATTTCAGTTGGCTTTGTTGCTACATATATTTCACCAACACCAATAAATTTTTTCTCATACATTAAAACTCTTTTGCTTCAGATTCGTCATCATCTTCAAAACTGTCAAAGAATAATTCATTTGAACTTTCACTGCTATCCATACTCATTAATTCTTCATTAACCTTAGGAATTTTTACAGTAAAAATTGTTTCACCTTCTTTTGTTTCAAAATCAATTGCACCATTTAATGCTTCACTTTCCCCTAATGTTATGCTAAGACCTAGACCTAATCCAACTTCAGCTCTAGTTTTACCACTACTATATTTTGTAAATCTATTAAATACTTCTTTTTTGAAATGACCGCTAATTCCTTCTCCAAAATCTGTAATTGTTAAAAAGAAATATTTTTCATCACACTCTAACTTAAAAATTATTTTAGAGTCTCTATATGAGTGTTCACAAGCATTTGATATTAAATTTAAAAGTATTAAATAAATTTTTTCAGAATCACTTATAATTTGAGATTTACAACTATCAATAAATTCTATATTTAAGTTTTTATCTTCTATCAAATACTTAAGTGTATATAAAACGTCATCTAGTGTGTTTTTGAAATTTATACTTGAGTAGTAATTTGCAATCTCTCCAGCTTCAATCTCTGTTGCTGCAAATATATTTTTGAAGTAAAAATCTAATTTTCTTATCTCCATATTGATAAATTTTGCAATTTCATCAATTTTTTCTCCAGATTTTTCTTTATCTAAATGAGTTTTTAATGAGTTTCCTAAACTAAGAAGTGATGAGAGAGGATTATTAAATTCATTTTTAATCAGTGATAAAAATTGTGTTTTTATCTTTTCAGATTCTAGTGCTTTCTCATTTACTTCAAGAAGTTTTTTTGTTAAAAACTCCATCTCTTTCATTGAAGCATTTTTTTCATTAAACCTTCTACTTATCTCTGCAATAATATCTCTATCTTTTGCATCTCTTAAGTCCATATTAATCCTTTTAAAAAAGTTCTAAATCATTCTCATCATCTTCTTCACTCTCGTCACTTAAAACACTCTCTATTTGTAAACAAGAGTTAAGTAAGGAGCTATCAAGATAGTGAATATCTCTAGCATTTTGCTCTACAAAAATTGTTTTTCTCCAGTTTGATAAATCTTCTAATACACTTAAAATCAGGTTAGCTAATAGTTTTATATTAACTTCTTTTAATTGTTCATCTTCAATATTTTTCAAAAATTTAATTAATGAATTTATTCCAATTGATAGATTCTGAAATTCAACTAATTCATCGATGACGTCATTATATATTATAAAATTTTCATTAACAGAAGCTAAAGTCTCTTTAGATGGAGAGTTCTCAAATTCATAAATAGCTTGGTCTACACTATCTTCTGTCTCTTCAAGCTCTTCAAGTTTATCTATAAGACTAATTGGAGTTTTATTTAAAAACTCTTTTGCTGAAATTCCTTTATCGTGACTTGCTCTTAATATACTCTTTTCCTCTTCACTTAAAGAGTGAGCTAGTTGATTATTTTGTTTAAATTTATGAAACAAGAATGATAATTTTCCATCTTGAACTGAAAATATTAAATTTGGATAGTGTTTTAAAATAATATTTTTTATAACTTTTTCACTAACACTATCTACATTTGTTTGTGTAATATAGAGACTCTCATCATTTTCTTCAGAAATTACTTTAAAATAAGTATCTGATTTTAATAGAAGTTGTCCCAATACATAAATCACTCTCATACAGTAATTTAATCCCTCTACCTCTTTTTTATCATCAGTTAAATAGTATTCCCAAAATTCAGATAAAGATGATGTATCAAATACTCTAAAGATTAAAGAGCGATTATATACACTCTTATTAAATAAATTTATTGCTTGATTATCAAAGTGTCTTTTACTTCTATACTCCATTAACTCTAAATAGTGTTCAACCCTTTTTTTAAAAATAATTGGATCTATTGGTTTAATTATATAATCTTCAGCACCATATCGAAGCATTGTATCTTTTGATTCATCATCATCAAGGGCTGTTACAGCTATTATCATTACTTTTTTGTTAAATGAACGAATCTCTTTTGTAGTTTCAATACCATCCATAATTGGCATCATTATATCCATAAAAATTAAATTAATATTTTCATTTTTACAAATTTTAATTGCTTCTTTTCCATTTGTTGCAGTTAAAATTTCAATATCTTCAAAATTTTCTAATAGTAACTCAATTGTTAGTAGATTATTTTGATTATCATCTACAACCAATACCTTTCTCAATTTAAATCCCTCTTTTTGATTTTTCACTTAAAATGAAATTTGTTCCACCAAGTATTTTAGAATCTTCTATCTTATAATCAATATTTAACTCTTCACAAATTAATTTAACCATATGAAGTCCAATGCCTGTTCCCTCATCTTTTTTTAAAATATTTTGATTATCTTGTTCATACATTTCAAATACTCTTTTTTTATCTTTTATTCCTCGCCCATCATCTGCAATTGATAATCTAAATTTAAAATTATCTTGTAAGCATTTATCAAGTGTAATAAAAAGTTTTTTATTACCATATTTTATGCCATTAGAAATTATATTAGAAATAATTTGTTTAAATCTTAACTCATCACTTTTAATATTACACTCGTTTTTAAAATTAAATATAACTTCCATATCTTTTTTATCTACTAAAGAACTAAACTCATTAATTGTCTCTTTTATTATACTATTTATAGTAAAAGTTTTATAATTAAATTTTATTTTACCAGATTTTAATTTTGCAATATCTAAGAGATTACTTACAATATCTAACATATAAATTGCATTATCTTTAGAAAGAGTTGCTAATTGTATTAGTTTCTCTCTTTTTGAAGATTGACAATTTTTTAGACTCTCCATCATATAACTATTAAAATTTATAATTGCATTTAGTGGAGTCTTTAATTCATGTGTAAATAAAATTAAAAAAGAGTCTTTTGTTTTTTCTCTTGCTTTTATTATCTCTTGTTCTTTTATTTTCTCTTCAATTTTTTCTTTTAAAATTTCTCTCTCTGTTATATCTTTTCTAATAGATAAAAACTCTTTAATATTACCTTTTAAGTCTAGCATAGGAATGATTAAAGCTTCAGTAATATAAAATTTACCATTTTTTGTTCTATTTTTAACTACACCCTGCCAAACTTTTTTAGATAAAATAGTTTGCCATAAATTTTTAAATGTTGATTCTTTAGTATCAGGGTGTTTTACAATTTTATGAGTTTTTCCAATTAATTCCTCTTTTTTAAATCCTGAACTTTCACAAAATTTATTATTTACATAAGTAATAAGACCTCCAGTATCTGTTTTAGATATTGTAAAATTATCAATTAAAGCATTTATAACTCTATCATAGTTTTTAGCTTTTTCAAGAGTCTTATTTATAATTAAATCTTCATTCATTTAAATAGCTTTATAAATTGAAGATTTTACCAATTTAAATTCTGAGTTATTTTTTGTAAGGGACTCAGAATGCCCAACAAAAAGTAATCCATCCTTATCTACTATTTTTCTATACCTTGAAATTAATTTTTGTTGAGTGTCGGAATCAAAATATATCATTACATTTCTACAAAATATAATATCAAATTTTTTTTTGAAAACCGTAAAATTTCCATATACTAAATTAAACATTCTAAAAAGCATAAAATCTTTAATTTCTTGTTCTACATGATAATTACTATTTTTATCTTTTTTAAAATATTTAAGTTTTAGATTTTTAGGTATATTTTCCATCTCTTTTTCTGAATAGATACCTCTTTGAGCTTTTTGTAAAATTTCAGGTGAAATATCACTAGCAAGTATTTTAATATCCCATTCCTCTATATTGGGAATATTTTCAAGTAAAAAAATTGCGATAGAATATGGTTCTTGTCCAGCTGAACAAGCAGCTGACCAAATTCTAATTTTTTTATCTTTTTTACTACTTAAAATATTTTTTAAATTATCTTTTAAAAAACTCCATTGAGGAGGCTCTCTAAAAAATGATGTTACATTTGTTGAAATTGCATCAATTAAATATAATATCTCTTTATTAGTTCTATCATTTACAACAAATTCATAATACTCCCTAAAACTATTTAAGTGTAAAGTTTTTAATCTTTTAGATAATCTACTTTCTACTAATTTCATTTTTTGAGAAGAGAGAGAAATACCAATATAGTTATATATATAATCTTGAAATAGTTTAAACTCTTTTGGTGAAATTTTATAACCTTGCATTAGTATAACTCTTCAATATTCAAAATAAGTGCAATTTCTCCATTACCCATAACAGCTCCACCAGAAATCTCTTTTAATTTAGATAACGCTTTACCCAAAGGTTTAATTACAACTTGTTGTCTACCTATTAACTCATTTACTAATACTGCAAACTTACCCTTTTCATTTTCTACACAAACTAGAGTTGAATCCCAAGCATTAGTTCTTTCATTATTTAATTCAAGTTTTTCATTTAATCTAACAATTGGTAAAATTTCTTCCCTTAAATTTACAAATTCACCTTTACCTTTAATGGTATGGACAATCTCTTTAGTTGGTCTAAATGATTCTAAAATAGATAAAATAGGGATAATAAATATTTCTCCAGCACTTTCTACTAACATTCCATCAATAATAGCTAATGTAAGAGGAAGTAAAATTATAAATTTTGTTCCTTTACCTTCAATTGATTCAATTTCAACTTTTCCATGTAGTTTTTCAATTGAACTATTAACAACATCTAATCCAACACCTCGACCTGAAATATCACTAATTTTGTCAGCAGTTGAAAGACCAGGTTTCATAATAAAGCTACATATTTCAGCATCAGAATATTCAATTCCCTCTTCTGCTAATCCATTAGCTAATGCTTTATTTAAAACTTTTTCTTTATTAATTCCCCTTCCATCTTCAGAAACTTCAATCGCGACATTTCCACCTTTATGAAAAGCTCTAAGTGTTACATTTCCAATGGAACTTTTACCAGCTTTAACTCTATCTTCCTCCGTTGCTTCTAAGCCGTGATCAACTGCATTTCTTACCATATGAATAAGTGGGTCTGAGAGTGAATCAACCATTATTTTATCAATTTCAGTATCTTCACCCTGAATAATTAAATTTACCTTTTTATTTACTTTTTTACTTGAATCTCTTAAAACTCTTTTCATTTTTTCAAAAGTATCCTTTATAGGTACCATTCTAAGAGACATTACTCTATTTTGGATAAGTTTTGAAATTTTAAACAGAGTCTCAAGAGTTTTATTTACATTTTCACTTTGAATATCTTTAATAGCTTGATTTTCAGCTAAAAAGTTTTGAGCAATTACAAGTTCACCTACAGAATCAAAAAGTTCATCAAGTTTTTCAGTATCAATTTTTACGAAAGACTTTTTTGTTTTTTTAGGAGAAGTAGGTTTTAAATCTTTTTTAGGAGATGGTTCTTTTTCTTTCTTTATCTCTTCTTCTTTTATTTCAGGTACTTTTTTTAACTCATTTTCTAATTTACCTATTTTATACTCATCATCTTCTAAAAATTCAAATATCTCTTCAATTTCAACTCTCTCTTCCATAGTAGCAAAAATTACAAATACATCTTCAATATAATTCTCTTGTGGAGTTAATTTATCAATTGTTGGTACATTTGCCATATTCCAACTAGACTCTATAATTCTTCCGCTTTGAGATAATAATTTAAAAAATACAGCGTGATCAAAACCCCTAAAATAACTATCAGTATCTAAATGAAGAGTAATTATATAACCATATTCACCATCTTCTAATTTAGGTTGAGTATCTAAACCTTCTACTTTTTCCAATTCAACTTCAAAGTTATTACTAAATTCTGATGATAGATCTTTCAATTTATCTTTTGGTTGCTCATTTATTTCCGTTGAAGTTGGCTCTTTATTCAATGCTTTTTGAATACTATTTAAAATTTCATTATAACTTTGAGGTAATTTAGTAGTATTACCTAATTCATAATCAAAGACTGTTTTAATCATATCAACTGATTCTAAGAATAGGTCAATTTTATCAGTTTCTATCTCTTCGTCTGAATTTCTATGATAATCTAATAAATCTTCAAAATGATGAACGAAATCACCAAGTTTACTAAATGCAAAAGAGTTTGCACTTCCTTTTAAAGTATGAACACCTCTAAATAAATCATTTAAAAGTTCCTTATCTGTTGGATCTTCTTCAAAATTTATTATTTTAATATCAAGTTGTTCAATAATCTCTGTTGCTTCCTCAATAAAAATCTGTTTTAACTGTTCTTTATCCATTATCTATCATCCATTTTATCGTACCATATTCTGTAAATTCAACCTCTTTATTATCTATTAAAGGAATAGACATAGAAGGTTTAGTTTTCTTAATACTAACTAATAACTGAAAAAGTGCCGATGTTTCAAATATCTTGAATTCTCCTTTTTCTATATTAATGGCTTCAATATAGTCAAGTTTATCTTTTATAAAATCGTAGAAATGTATGACATCATCAAGTTGCATGTTAAGAGATATGTTTAGTTCATCACCATCTATTTCAAATAACATTTAAAACTCTTTTAAATCATGTTCATATAAAGGAAATACATCATCTGTTTTTGATATATTTTCTTTATGAAATGCTTTTTTAGATATTTTTTTAATAGATTTATTTTGTACTATTTTTTGTTGATGAATTATACGATTTTTATTATTTGATGATTGTGTAGCAGATTGAGTATTAACATCAATTCCAACCATTTTAGCGATTTCAGCTACACTATCAAGCATTGAAAGAGCTTGAGCATTTAACTCCTCTGCTGCTGCAGCTGCCTCTTCTGAGCTTGCTGCATTTTGTTGAGTAATTTCATCAATTTGCCCCATTGCACTTGCAACTTGATTCATTCCCTCAGCTTGGTCATTTACTGAAGTTGAAATTTCGCCAATTATGTTTGATGTTTTTTGAACTTTATCAACAATATCTTCAAATGCTTCATTTGTCTCTTGTGCAATAGTATTTCCATTTTTAATTTGCTCAATTGACTCTTCGATAATATCTGCTGTCTCTTTTGCGGCATTTGCTGAACGCTGTGCTAAATTTTTAACTTCCTCTGCAACAACTGCAAACCCTAGTCCGTGCTCACCTGCCCTTGCGGCTTCAACTGCTGCATTTAATGCAAGTAAATTTGTTTGAAATGCAATTTCATCAATTGTTTTAATAATTTTTGCAATTTTTTCTGAAGATGTACTAATTCCTTCCATTGAAGTCATTAAATCTTTAATTTTTTCATTTCCAAGACTTGCAGACTGATTTGCTGTTGTAGCTAAATTATTAGCCTCTCTTGAATTTTCTGCATTTTGATTATTAATTGCCGTTGATTCTTCAATTGTTGCACTAACCTCTTCAACTGAACTTGCTTGTTGTGTTGCACCTTCTGCTAAAGAGATAGATGAAGATGAAATTTCATTTGAAGCTGAAACAACTTGTGAATTTCCATCTGATATTGTTTGAACTGCACTAATAATTGGCTTTGTGATACTTTTAATAATTAAAAAGGCAATAATAACACCAAAAATTAATGCAATAATTAAACCTGTTATCATAATAGAACTTGCATTACTAAGTTCATCTGCTGCTTCTTTTGAGTATTGATTTGTAATATTAACTCCAGCCCTTGAAATTGATTCCGCAGCTTTAACTACAATAGTTCCTACTCTATCTCTCTCTTTGCCTAACTCTTGAAGTCTACTCCAATTAGCAAGTAAATCCTTCATAGCTTCTTTATAATTATTTCCAGATTTTAAAATAGCATTTAAAGCATTAATATCATTTTGCTTAGTAGTAACCATTTTCATTTTTTCAATTAAACTCTCTATTTTGGGGAAATTATTTAAAGCATCTCTTATAATTGAAGGTTTACGCAATGTTTGAGATTTAAAATTTTTAACTCTTGTATCATTACCTAAGTCTATAACATTATTTATTAAAGTAATTTTAGCATGCCTTAATTTTAATTTATTACCTGATGAAATATTATCTATATCTTTGTCTAATTTTATATTTTGAGCACTTAAATAGTTATTAGAATTTTTCATATAGCTATTAGCATACTTATCAAGCTTTTTCCTATCTTTAGACAATGTATTAGTTATCTGTTCTGTCTCATGCATTAGTTTTTCATAATCAGATAAAGCTTTTTCAGTTTTTGTAACCCCTTGAATCAACTTAATAAGTATAGGATATTTAATTCCATGCATTTTAGCTTCATTTAATCTAGTTTTAACTCTAGCTATATTATCTTTTGCACTGCGTAGATAATTTTTATTACCTGTTAATCCATAACCTCTCATATTATACATAGCTAACCGATAATTTCTTTCCATTCCATTAGCTAATTCAACTTCAGGTACATACTCATATGCTAATTTAGTTGATTTAGTCTCAACTATTTTCATATTTACAATTGCCACCACTCCTAATACAAATGCAATTAAAATTAGTATTCCAAAACCTATTGAAATTTTAACTGATAGTGTCACATTTTTTAACATTTTTTAAGCCTCCTCGTTTAAGCTCTCTATCCAATTGATGTCATCCTCATCCAATATCTTTTCTAAATCTAGAATCATTATAACATTTTTATCTACTTGTGCCATATTTTTAACAAATTCAGTATCAATTTTAGAGTTGAATTTTGGTGGTTCAGATAAATGTTCAGCATCAATAGAGATAACTTCTTCTACTCTATCTACAATAAAACCAATGTTTGAATTTAAAATTTGAATTATGATAATTGCAGTATGCATTTGAGGTTCAACTTCAGGCATTTGAAATTTTAATCTTAAATCAATTACAGGGATAATTATTCCTCTTAAATTCATAACACCTTTTATATATTCAGCCATTTTAGGGACTTTAGTTGTCTTCATAAGGGCAATTATCTCTTTTACCATTGAAATTTCTATAGCATAAAGTTCATCTTCTAAATGAAAAGTTAAATATGTACCTTTTTCTAATTTATTGGTGTTATTTATATTTTTTTTATCCATTCTATAATCCAAGTACAAATTTAATAGATTTTAAAAGTTTTTCATCACTAAATGGCTTTACCATCCATCCTGTAACGCCTAATGCTTTACCTTTTTGTTTCATCTCTGCTGAGCTTTCAGTTGTTAAAATTAAAATTGGTTTATTTTTAAATCTCTCTTCTTGTTTTAATTTTTCAGCTAATGCTAAACCATTCATTTGTGGCATATTTACATCTGAAACTAGTAAATCAAAATCAGTTGTTCCACTTACAGCATCATTTAAAAATTCTTCTGGATTTAAATAAGTTTGTAATGTTATTATTCCATTTTCAATAATTGGCTCTAATGCCATCTCTGCTGATACTAAAATAGTTTTTGAATCATCTACTAATACAACCTTTTTTGCCATTTGAAAATCCTTTATTCTCTTTTGTTTAAGTCATTTTTT
>JADGEE010000062.1 GCA_016744535.1 Campylobacteraceae bacterium | reverse complement strand
TTCTACTACTACATCTTTTACATCATCTAAAATAGCCATTTTTAATTCTCCTTAATTTTTTTATTTCTAACTGTAAATTGTAACAAATTAATCTTTAAATAATTATATTAAAATATATAATATGATAAGCTAAGACGATGATTTAATGATATAAAAAAGAATCTATTCCCTTTAGATGCAATTGATTATTTGAAAAATATAAAACATAAAAAAATAGTGAAAGAAATAAAGTTATTTTATTTGAGAATAACTTAGTAAATTAGGTGAAAATATGAATGTAATATCTTATTTAAAAAATAGTATTGAATATATTATGGTACAAGAGGAGTTAGACTCTAAAGATGATGTAGATAAATTTATATTTGAGAGTGAAAAATTTATAAATAGTGGTGAAAAAAATTTAAAAATAGAGATAACTTTTTTTAGTGTAAAAATTTTACCTAAGAGCATTATTTTGCAACTTATTAAATTATTAAAAGCTGTGGATATTACAATTTACTCAATGGAACATTCACTTTGGATATATCTATTAAGACTTGGTATCTATAATCGTTATTATAATAATTTAAAAGTAATAAAACCTAAAAGAAATATTAAAGCTATTGGTGTTGGAGGCTCAGCTGGTAGTTTAGATAAAATTATAAGTTTTGTAAAACTTTTACCAGTTGTTAATATATCTATTTTTATAGTTATGCATATAAAAGAAAATGAGAAAAGCTTACTTAGTGACATATTAGGACATCATAGCTCTTATAGTGTTGTAACGGCTGGTTCAGATATGCAAATTATGCCAAAAACTATCTATTGTGCACCAGAGGGATTTCACTTAATTGCAGTTGGAGGATATATATATTTAACTAAAGATGATAAAATAAATTTTGCAAGACCCTCAATCGATGTACTTTTTGATTCATTAGCAAGAGAGTATCAAGATGAGCTTTTAACAATCCTTTTTTGTGGATATGGAAAAGATGGAAGTAATTCACTTAAATTTTTAAAAGAACACGGTTCTGAAATTATTATAGAAGAGCCTAATGAGTGTCAAGCAAAAGATATGTTATTAAATGCAATTAATACAAAAAATTTTGATAAAAAGTTAAAATTAAATGAAATGATAGAGTATTTACAGACTCTTTTAGAAGATGAGAATATAGATAATTCTCTCTTAGATGAGTTATTAAATGATATTAATAATAAATATGGATATGATTTTAGAAATTATCAAAAAAACTCACTTAAAAGAAGAGTTAAAATTACTATGAATAGGGTTGGTATTAATAATTTTTATGAGTTTAAACAAGAGGTATTAAAAAGCTTAAATATATTTGAAGAGTTATTTTTTGATTTTTCCATTAATGTAACATCTTTTTTTAGAAATCACGATGTATTTAAATACTTAAGAGATGAGGTTGCACCGTATTTAAATACATTTCACCATATTAAAATTTGGAATGCTGGTTGCTCCACTGGAGAAGAGCCATACTCTATTGCTATTATGTTAAATGAACTTGGTCTTTTAAAAAAGAGCCAAATTTATGCAACTGACTTTAACTCTATAGTTCTTAAAAAAGCATCTAATGGGCTTTTCTCTATCGATAATTTAAAAGCTAATATTACAAATTATGAACTATCAGGTGGTGAAAAAAAGTTTAATGATTATTTTAATATAAATGATTATTGTATGGAAATAAAGCCCTATTTAAAAGAGAAAATTTTATTCTTTAACCATAATTTAGTAACAGATGGAGTTATAAATGAGTTTCAATTAATTATTTGTAGAAATGTTTTTATCTATTTTGATGAAAATTTAAAAGCAAAAGTTATTAATCTATTTAATGATTCACTAATAAGAAATGGTTTTTTACTATTGGGAGAGAGTGAAAACATTATTGATGCAGATAAAAAAGGTTTTAAAGTTGAAAATAGAGATTATAAAATTTATAAAAAAAGAGCAATTATTTAAAGGGAGTAGAGAAAAATTATGAAAGAGAGTAAATTTCATATTTTAATAGTTGATGATGTTGATGAGAATAGATTTGCACTTGAATCTCTACTCGATGAAGAGATTGAAAATTTAATAATTTATCAAGCTAGTAGTGGTCACGAAGCATTAGATATTGTACTTGGAAAGCCAATAGAGTTAATAATTTTAGATATACAAATGCCAGGAATGAATGGATTTGAAGTAGCTAGATTATTAAAATCTAAAAAAAATACATCTGATATTCCGATTGTATTTTTAACAGCAGTGTTTAAATCAGAAGCGTTTCAGCAAGAGGGTTTTGATATAGGTGCAATTGATTATATGACAAAGCCTATTGACGAACACCAAATGATAAATAAGATAAAACTTTATTTACAAGTGTACAGAAAAGAGAAAGAGTTAGAGAAATTAAATAATGAACTTGAGAGTATAAATTTAACTTTAGAAGAGAGAGTTATAAGCGAAGTTAAAAAAAATAGACAAAAAGATAAAATGCTAGAGATTCAATCTCGTCACGCTGAAATGGGTGAAATGATAGGGGCTATTGCACATCAATGGCTTCAACCATTAAATACCATAGGACTCTATGTTCAAAACTTAAATATGAAGTATAAGAGAGGTTTAATTAATGAAGATATGATGGATGGTTTTCAAAATAATATGATGAAACAAATTAAACATATGAGCGACACTATGAATGATTTTAGAAATTTCTTTAAGCCTACTCAAAAATCTAAATTTTCTCTAAAATCATCAATAAAAGATGTTGTTTATTTAATAGAAAAACAATACAGTACTAATGATATAATAATTGATATAAGTTGTTTAAATGATGGTAAAATTTGTGGTTATGAGAATGAATTTAAACAAGTAATTTTAAATATTTTTAATAACGCTAAAGATGCGATGATAGAGAGAGAAATTGAAGAGAGAAAAATAGTAGTTAAAATTTTTAAAGAGGGAACTAAAGAGATTATTTTAATTAGAGACAAAGCAGGTGGAATTCCAATTGATATTGTAAATAGAGTGTTTGAGCCATATTTTACGACTAAGCACGATAAAGGCACAGGTGTCGGATTATATATGAGTAAAAATATTATTGAAAAAATTGGTGGAAATATAAGTGTACAAAATATTGAAAATGGAGCTGAATTTAGGATTGAAGTAAATGAGTGTGAAGAGGGTTATTTTTAAATTTTTAAATTTTTTATAAAGAAAATTTTTGTTATACTAAAGTTAAAAAATTTAAAGGTTAAAAATGATTCTATTAACACCTGGACCAACTCCTGTACTTGAGGAAATTCGCCAAGCTATGGCAGTCCAAACAATTCATCATAGAACACCTGAATTTGAAAAAATATTTAAAGAGACTAGAGAGATAGCTAAAAAAATATTTAAAACAAAAGAGATTTTAATGTTAGCTTCAAGTGGCACTGGAGCAATGGAAGCATCAGTTATTAACTTTTGCAAAAATAAAGCACTTGTTGTAAATGCTGGAAAATTTGGAGATAGATTTAGTAAAATTGTAAAAACTTATGGAAAAGAGTTAGTTGAATTAAAATATGAGTGGGATACACCTGCAAGTGTTCAAGATGTTGTTAATGCTATAAAAGAAGATAAGGAAATTGACACAATTTGTATCCAAATTTCAGAGAGTGCTGGAGGACTTAGACATCCAGTTGAGGAGATTGCAAAAGCAGTAAAAGAGATAAATCCAAATATTATAATTATAGCTGATGGAATAACAGCGGTTTTAGTTGAGCCTATGTATCCTGAGAATATTGATATTTTGATTGCAGGTAGTCAAAAAGCTTTTATGCTTCCACCTGGTCTTGCACTAATTGGATTAAATGATAAAGCTATAGAGAAACTTGATAATGATGGTGGTGTTGGATATTATCTGAATTTAAAAGCAGAATTAGATAAACAGAGAAAAAATACAACTGCTTACACAGCTCCAACAACTCTTATTATAGGACTTAATGCTGTTTTTAAAGCTGTTTTTAAATATGGAATGTTTGCTACTTTTTTAGATACTTATACTCGTGCAAAAGCTACAAGAGAGGCATTAACAGCAATTGGATTAAGTATCTATCCAAAATCACCAGCACTATCTATGAGTACAATTTATACAGAGCAATCAAATGAAATTAGAAAAATTTTAAAAGAGAAATATCAAGTAAATATTGCAGGTGGGCAAGACCACTTAAAAGGTAAAATTTTTAGAATAAATCATATGGGACATATTCCAATTTATGAGAGTGTTTGGGCTGTTAATGCAATTGAACTTGCACTTGATGAGCTTGGAGTAAGAGCATTTGATGGAACTGCAAATAGAGTATATTTAAAAAATACTAAAGGTTAAATTTTGATATTTGAACACGAAATTCCAACTGGTGCAAAACTATATTTTGGAAAAATTGCAAAATTAAAAAGAGATATAGAATATATTGCAAGTGAAATTTTAACTAAAAGTGAATTTGAAGAGATTTTAACTTCAAATTTTTCATTTTCTCAACATCAAAGTATTGATAATGAGAGAGAATTAATTAACTTAAATAATGAAAAAAATCAATCAATTACTCTAAGGGCTGATAGTACTCTTGATGTTGTACGAATCATAAATAAGAGATTAGGGCGAAGTACAACTCATAAAAAATGGTTTTATATTCAACCTGTATTTAAATACCCTACAACAGAAACTTATCAAATTGGGGCAGAGTGGATAGATAACACAAATTTAGAAGATATTTTAAATATATTAATAAAATTGTTATTAGAGTTTAAAGAAAAATTTAATTATAATTTACCTATTTTACAGATTTCTAATAACCATATAGCTAAAATTATCTCAAAAGAGTTAAATATTGATTTTGAATTTTTTAAGACTCAAAATTTTGAAAAGCTTTTAAAAATAGATAATAAATGGTTAAAAGAGTTGATTTATGTCCAAAGTGTAGAAGATTTAAAAAAAGTAATAAAAGTAGTTCCAAATTCAATAAAAGATGGATTAACTTTAATTCAAAATATAGTTGAAAAAATAAATTATGAAAATATAGTAATATCTCCATTATATTATTCACACAATAGTTATTATGATGGAGTTATATTTAGATTTATTGATAAAAATGAGGTTATAGTTGCAGGTGGAAATTATAGAGATAATGATGTAAAATCTAGTGGATTTGCGATTTATACAGATAATTTAATTGAAAAAATATTATAAAAATATATTAGATTTTATTTCAAAGGGTAAGAATTGAATAGAGCAGATTTAATTGTAGGAATACAGTGGGGTGATGAGGGAAAAGGGAAAATCGTTGATTTATTAGCGATGAATTATGATGTAGTTTCAAGATATCAAGGTGGTCATAATGCAGGTCATACAATTGTAGTTGATGATAAAAAAATTGCACTTCATTTAATTCCAAGTGGAATATTAAATCCAAAAGCAATTAATGTTATTGGAAATGGTGTAGTAGTTTCACCTAAAAAAATATTAGAAGAGATGAAACCGTTTGAGAATTTAGAGGGAAGACTTTTTATTAGTGATAAAGCTCATATGATACTTGATTATCATAGTGATATTGATATTGCCAGAGAAAAGCTAAGAGGTAAAGAAGCAATTGGTACAACTGGAAAAGGGATAGGTCCAGCTTATGCAGATAAAATTACAAGAGTTGGAATTAGAATAGGTGATTTAAACAATATAGATAAATTACTTAAAAAAATTGAAAATTATATATCTTTAAATTTACCAATTTTAAAAGCACTTGGAGTTGAGTGTGATATAAATGCACTTGAATCTGAAGTTCGAGATTATGCTCAAAAATTAAAGCCATTTATTATTGATACAACTAAACTTTTATGGAACTCTTTAAATGAAAATAAAAAAGTTTTATTAGAGGGTGCTCAAGGAAGTATGCTTGATATTGACCACGGAACTTATCCTTTTGTTACAAGCTCAAATACAACTGCATCAGGGGCTTGTAGTGGAACAGGGCTTTCACCTAAAAAGATTGGTAAAGTTATTGGAATTGCAAAAGCATACTGTACAAGAGTTGGAAATGGTCCATTTCCTAGTGAAGATTTAGGATATAACGGAGATAGATTAGCTGAAGCTGGAGCTGAATTTGGAACTACAACAGGAAGAAAAAGAAGATGTGGTTGGTTTGATGTACCTTTAGCAAAATATGCGAGTGAACTTAACGGTTGTGATGAGTTAGCTATTATGAAACTTGATGTTTTAGATGGATTTGAAAAAATTAAAATCTGTATAGCTTATGAGTTAAATGGAAACAAAATAGACTATATTCCAAATGACTTAGATGAAGTTACACCTATTTATAAAGAGTTTAAAGGCTGGAATAGTGTAGTTGGAATTAGAGAGTTTGATAAATTACCACAAGAGGCAAAAGATTATGTCAAGGTAATAGAAGAGTTTACTAATACAAGAGTAGGAATGATTTCAACAAGTGCAAATAGGAGTGATACTATTACTTTATGAAAACAAAATTTACTCAAATTGTAAAGATAAAAAAACAAAAAGTTGATAAAGTTGAGCTTGAACTTACTAAAATTAACAATAAAATTTCGGATACAGATAAAAATATTTTAAACACAAATAAAGCTATAAAATCTCACTCTACTCCTACGAGTGGTAATTTTAGCCAAATAAAACTCTATCAAGATAATTTAAATAGTTATCTGTACGAGTTGAAAATGCTTAAAGAAAAATTAAACTTATATAAATCAGAAAAAAATAAAATAGATGTTCAATTAAAAGAGGCAAATTTAGATTATGAAAAGATGAAATATATTGAAAATGTAGAAGTGCAAAAAATTTTAAAAGAGGCAAAGATAAAAGAGGAAAATGAGTTAAATGAAATTTCAATAATGCTACATAATAATAAAGGGTAATTAAATGAGAACATTAAAGTTAATTTTACTTTTTAGTACAATTTTATTTGCAGAGAAGACAATTGATTGTAATCAAGTTTTTGATGAGAGAAGAGAAGAGTTATTAAGAGAGCTTGAAAAAATTGACGAATCAACACAAGCTTTTGAAGCTTTTAAATCTGCAACAAATGCTTTACTTGACAAGAGAGAAGCTAAAGTTAAAGAAAAAGAGATAGATGTTACAGGAATATTAAATGATACAAAAGACAGAGAAGAGCATATAAAAAAAATGTTAGAAGAGAATAAAAAAATGTTAGAGGAGATAAAAAAAGCAAAAGATAATAAAATTGGTGAAACTTTTGCAAAAATGAAAGCTAGTAAAGCAGCTCCTATTTTAGATGAAATGAAATCTAGTAAGGCATCTGCAATTTTATTTAATCTCGACCCAAAAGTTTTAGGAAAACTACTCTCAAAAATGGATCCTTCTAAAGCATCAACTGTTGTAAATTTAATAAAACTTGGTCCTCCATTTAAAGAAAAAGAGTTAATAGAGTATGATAAGCAATATTTAGAGGATAAAATTAAGAGTAAAATTAATAGTTATAAGCCAAAAGAGAATAATGAAGCAATTATTGATAATGCAAAAGACCCTCAAATTGAAAATATGATGGAGGATTTTTAAATGCAAGTAACTTATGATTTAAAGGTTGATGAAATAAATCAAAACTTTATAGATTCTATAAAAGCACTCTTTGCAAATAGAGAAATTAGAGTAACAATAGAAGATGCAAATATTAAAATGGAAGATAAAGCTTTAGCAGAAGCTATAAAAGAAGGACTTAAAAGTGAGAGTATCTCTAAAGATAAATTTTTAAAGTCTTTAAATGCAAATTGAAATTAAAAAAAGTTTTTTAAAAGATGTAAAAAAAGTCGAAAAAAATTATCAACTTAAAGCAATTGAACTTATAGATAAAATTGAAAATAGTGCAACTTTAGAAGAGATACTCAATATTAAAAAGTTAAAAGATTACTCAAGTTTTTTTAGAATAAGAATTTTAGATTATAGAGTAGGTATAGTTTTTGAAGATAATATAGTTAAATTTGTTAGACTTTTACATAGAAAATATATTTATAAATTTTTTCCGTGAAAGAGAGTAAATGAAAAAAGTATATTTTAAAACTTTTGGGTGTAGGACAAATCAGTTCGATACGCAGGTTATGATGTCAAATTTAAAAGATTTTTTAGTTACAAAAGATGAAAGAGATGCTGATATAATCGTAGTTAATTCGTGTAGTGTTACAAATTCAGCCGATAGCAGTGTTAGAAGTTATATTAATAAATACTCTAAAATAAAAGAGGTAATAGTTGCAGGATGTGGAGCTATTAGCAAAGGTAGTGAATTATTTAAAAATGGTGATATTTTTGGAGTCTTAGGACACTCAAATAAAGAGAATTTAAATGAGTTATTACAACAAAAAGATAGATTCTTTGAAATTGGAAATTTAACTCATATTGATAAAACGATAGTTACTCAATTTATAGGTAAAAGTAGAGCGTTTATAAAAGTGCAAGAGGGGTGTGACTTTGAGTGTAGCTACTGCATAATTCCCTCTGTTAGAGGAAAAGCTAGAAGTCTAAATTTTAACTCAATACTAGAGCAAATTAGAGTTTTAGTTGATAGTGGATTTAGTGAATTTATCTTTACAGGAACTAATGTAGGAAGTTTTGGAAAAGATATAAATTCATCTCTTGCAAAATTAACAAAAGAGGCATCAAAAATAATAGGTGTAAAGAGAATAAGACTTGGAAGTATTGAACCAATTCAAGTAACAAGTGAGTTAAAAGAGATTTTAAAAGAGAATTTTTTAGAGAAACATTTGCATATTGCAATTCAACACTCAAGTGATAAAATGCTTGAAATTATGAATAGAAGAAATAGATTCGATAGTGATTTAGAACTTTTAAATGAAATCTCTAATTATGGCTTTGCTTTAGGGACTGATTATATTTTAGGTCATCCTTATGAAGATGATTTAATTTGGCAAGAGGCAAAAAGTAATTTAAAACTACTTCCACTTACACATATTCATCCATTTACTTATAGTAAGAGAGATAATACAGCCTCTTCTAGTATGAAAAAGCAAGTTAATGGTAAAGTTTCAAAAGAGAGATTAAATGAATTAAAAGAGATAATTAAAATTAAAAATATGGAGTTTAAAAACAGAATCAATACTTCTCTTAAAATTTTAATAGAGAGTAAAAAAGATAATTTATATAATGGACTTGACCAATTTTTCAATAGAGTTTTTATAAAAAGCGAAAAAAATTTAATAGGCAAGTGGATAGATATAAAAAATTTTAATATAAAAGATGGTGAAATTTATGCAAAAATTAAATAAACAAAAAGATAAATTTCTCTTTTGGGATTTAGATAATATAAATTTAAAAGATGAAACTATTAATATTTTAAAAGATAAAGATGAATATAAAGTTTATTTATTAAAAAATAAGAAACTCTCTCGTAAAAGAGAAGAGATGTATCAAAAAGTTAAAAGAGAATTTCATAACGATAGCACTTTTATAGAGTGTGAAGATGTAGATGATAAAATTTTTGAAATGGTTAAAGAAGTAAATAAAGCAAAACATATTGTTATAGTTTCAAATGATAAAGATTTTTTTGAATTAGCTAAAGTTTCTGCTAATATAGAAATATTGACTCTAAAACCTCATAAAAGTAACAAAAATATAACTATAACTCAAATTTAAAGATTATATTGAAATTAAATTTGATAAAATAGATAAAATCTTACAAAAAATCAAAGGTCTAAAATGAAAAAAATCTTATTGTCTTGTGTGGTTGCAGGCTCTCTTGTTGCATCTAGTTTGCCAAACTTTGAAATTGCTCCAATGGTTGGAAGTATTACAAGTAGTGATGATACAAATTTAAAGAGTAGATTAACTTATGGTGGTAGCTTTAATAGTAAAGTAGCTGAGGATTGGATGTTAAATGTAATATTTGCAAGAATGGAAAATAGAGCATATAAAGATGGTGCTAATAAGACTGATATGAATATGTTTATGTTAAATCCTGAATTTTATATTAAAAATGATGGAAAATTAATGCCTTATATTACTGCTGGTATTGGATTCCAAAATGTAAAAAATGAGATGTATTCAAATGAAGATGATACTATATATAACTATGGTGTAGGTCTTAGATATATTCTTTCACCTAGAATACACGCAAAATTTGATGCTAAACATTTAATTACAGATGAGAGTACAGATAGTTTTATGTACACTGCTGGATTAGCAATTAACTTTGATGAGCCTGTAAAAGAGCCAGTAGAACTTGATAGTGATGCTGATGGCATACTTGATAAAAATGATAAGTGTCCAAATACTCCAAAAGGTGTTGAGGTAAATGCTGATGGATGTCCTATTGATAGTGATGGTGATGGTGTAGTTGATTACAAAGATAAATGTCCAGATACTCCAGCAGGTGTAGCTGTTGATGCAAATGGTTGTGCAATTGATAGCGATGGTGATGGTGTAGCTGATTATTTAGATAAGTGTCCAAACACTCCAGCAGGTGTAGCTGTTGATGTAAATGGTTGCCCACTTGATAGTGATAATGATGGTGTTCTTGATTATTTAGATAAATGTCCAAATACTCCAAGTGGGTTTAAAGTTGATAAAGATGGATGTAAAGTAAGTTTTCTATTTAAAGTAAACTTTGAGTATAACTCTGATGTATTAACAAGTGATTCTTTAGGTTCAATTAATGAATTTAAAGTATTTTTAAATGATAACACAGGATATAATGCAGAAGTTCAAGGACATACTGATAGCAAAGGAAGAGACACTTATAATCAAAAACTATCAGAAAAAAGAGCAAGTGCAGTACAAGCTAAATTAATTGAACTTGGAATTGATAAAGATAGACTTAGTGCAAAAGGTTATGGAGAATCAGAGCCAGTAGCTGATAATGCAACTGACGAGGGAAGAGCAACAAATAGAAGAGTTGAAGCTAAATTAATAGTTAAATAGTTTTTTAACTATTTTTCTATGATTTAGTTAATATCTTTAAATATGTAGCTTTTTGATTTTTTATATTTAATACTTTCTACTCTCAATACTTTTATCACAAAACATCTTCTTAGTATTTGTAAATCATATTAAAAGTGATGATAAACTTTTATCCAAAATAGAGGATATATATTTTATTATTTCAATAGAAAAATTAAGGAGTTTTTTAATGGAAAATATAGAAGAAATTTTAGCTTCACATAAGTTAAGTTTAGAAGATTATGCACATATTAAAGATATTTTAAAAAGAGAGCCTAATTTAGTTGAGATAGGAATATTCTCAGCAATGTGGAGTGAGCATTGTAGTTATAAATCGAGTAAAAAATATTTAAATGGTTTTCCAACAAAAGCGCCTTGGGTAATTCAAGGGCCTGGAGAGAATGCAGGAGTTATTGATATTGGTGATGGAGTTGCTGCTGTATTTAAGATGGAGAGCCATAATCACCCAAGTTTTATTGAGCCATATCAAGGAGCAGCGACTGGAGTTGGTGGGATTTTAAGAGATATATTTACAATGGGTGCAAGACCTGTTGCAAATTTAAATGCAATCCGTTTTGCTGATATTAGCCGTGATGATAAAGTTGGTGAAAAGCATAGATACTTATTAAGAGGTGTAGTTGATGGAATTGGTGGATATGGAAACTGTATGGGAATTCCAACGATTGGTGGAGAGACTACATTTGAAGATTGTTATGAGGGGAATATCTTAGTAAATGCCTTTTCACTTGGAATTGCGAAGAGTGATGAGATTTTTTACGGTAAAGCTGAGGGGATTGGAAATCCTGTAATTTATGTAGGCAGTAAAACTGGTAGAGATGGTTTAGGTGGGGCTGTTATGAGTAGTGATAGCTTTACTGAAGAATCAAAAAAATTGCGTCCAACTGTGCAAGTTGGTGATCCTTTTACTGAAAAACTTTTGCTAGAGGCTTGTTTAGAACTATTTAAGTGTGATTATATTGTAGGTATTCAAGATATGGGAGCAGCGGGGCTTACTTCAAGTAGTTTTGAGATGGCAGGAAGAAGTGGAAGTGGAATGGTAATGCACCTTGACAGAGTTCCTATGAGAGAAGAGGGGATGACTCCTTATGAGTTGATGTTAAGTGAATCTCAAGAGAGAATGTTAATTTGTGCAAAAAAAGGGTATGAAGATAAAATTATTGAAATTTTTGAAAAGTATGAGTTAGATATAGCAGTAATTGGAGAAGTTACAAATACTGGAGATATGGAATTATTTTGGAAAGGTGAAAAAATTGCGAATGTGCCAGTAGATCCAGTTAGCGAAGAAGCACCTATTTTGGATAGACCAATTAAAAAACCTGAATATTTAAAAGATATTAAAAATATAAATATAGATAGCAAATTATCTAATCCTGAAATTTTTGAAAAGTTAGTGAGTAATATTGAAGTAGTTGATAAAGCTTGGATTTATGAGCAGTACGACTCAATGGTTCAAACTAATACAAATCAAGCTGGTGGGGCATTAGATGCTAGTGTAATTAGAATCAAAGAGAATAATAAAGCGTTAGCTATGAGTAGTGACTGTAACACTAGGTTTTGTTATATCAATCCTAAAAAGGGAAGTGCGTCAGCTGTTATGGAAAGTGGTAGAAATGTAGCTGTAAAAGGTGGACGACCTTTAGCTATTACAGATTGTTTAAATTTTGGAAACCCTGAAAACCCTGAAGTTATGTGGCAATTTGCAAAATCTTGTGATGGTATAAAAGAGGCTTGTGGAAATTTAACAACACCTGTTGTAAGTGGAAATGTATCGCTTTATAATGAGACAAATGGAGTTAGTATCTACCCAACACCATCAATAGCAATGGTTGGAGTGATTGATGACACTGAAAAAATTATAAACTCTAAACTTAAAAAAGAAGGCAATAGTCTGTATTTAATTGGTAAAACTAGAAGTGAATTTGGTGGTAGTTTATATTTAAAAGTAATTCATAACAGAGTGGCTGGAAAAATACCAAAAGTTAAATTTAAAAGAGAATTAAAGTTATGGAAACTTTTAGAAGAGGCTAATAAAGATTGTTTAATTGAGAGTGCAAAAGATGTAAATGTCGGAGGAGTTGCCATCGCTTTAGCAAAAATGTGTGCAATTAGTGAATTTGGAGTAAAAGTTAAAACTAATTTAGATAAAAATATTTTTAGTGAGTCACTAAGTCGAGCTATTATTGAAGTTGAAGATGATAAAGCATTTAAAAAGTTAGCAAAAAGTAGTGGTATAGAATTTATTAAAATTGGAGAAGTACAAAAGGATAATTTAGAAATAGATGACATAAAAATGGACTTATCTAAATTAAAAGATATATATTTTAATACATTTAAAAAGATTATAGAGAGAGATTTATAATCTCTTTTTATTCTATTTTTTCCTTATAATCCTCACTTGATAAAAACTTCGGTAAAATTACTTCAATAAAAATAATATGCTTAAAGAGGAAAAATAATGGAATATAATCCAAGTGTAATTGAAAAAAAATGGCAGAAACATTGGTTAGATAATAATATGTTTGAGCCTGAAGATTCGTATGAAAAACCTAAAAAGTATATCTTAAGTATGTTCCCATATCCAAGTGGTAGGATTCATATGGGACACGTTAGAAATTATGCAATTGGTGATGCGATGGCTAGATATTATAGAAAAGCTGGTTTTAATGTGCTTCATCCAATTGGTTGGGATGCTTTTGGAATGCCTGCTGAAAATGCAGCGATAAAGAATAAAATTCACCCTAAAAAGTGGACTTATGAAAATATTGATTATATGAGAAAAGAGTTAGATAGCTTAGGGCTTAGTTTTTCTAAAAAAAGAGAGTTTGCTACTTGTGATGAGTTATATAGTAAGTTTGAGCAAAAATTTTTTATTGATATGTGGAATAAAGGTCTGATTTATAGAAAAAAAGGACAACTTAATTGGTGTCCTCACGATTTAACAGTTTTAGCAAATGAGCAAGTAATTGAGGGTAAATGTTGGAGATGTGATACTGAAATTGAGCAGAGAGAGATGTTTCAATATTATGTGAAAATTACAGATTATGCAGATGAACTTTTAAATGATTTAGATAAGCTTGACGGGTGGCCATCGCAAGTTATTACAATGCAAAAAAATTGGATTGGTAAGAGTAGAGGATTGGAATTTAAATTTAATTTTGATGATAAGTCAAAAGATAAGTTAAATTTTAAATTTGATGGTTTTGAAGTTTTTACAACTCGTCCTGATACAATTTTTGGAGTTACATATTCAGCTTTAGCACCAGAGCATAAAATAACTAAATATTTAATTGAAAATGAACTTTTAAGCTCTGAAAAAATAGAAAAAATAAAAGCTATGCAAAAAGTTTCTGCTAGAGATAGAGGTATGCAAAAGAAAGAGGGGATTTATTTAGGGGTTGATGTAATTCATCCTCTTACAAATGAGTTAATTCCTCTATGGGTTGCAAATTTTGTTTTAACTGATTATGGAAGTGGAGCGGTTATGGCAGTTCCTGCACACGATGAGAGAGATTTTGAATTTGCTACTAAATATGATTTAAATATTAAATATGTAATCAAACCATTAGAGGGAGAATTAGATAAAAATAGTGCTTATACGAATGAGGGAATTTTAATTGATAGTGAACTATTTACTGGATTGAATTCTAAACCTGCACAAGAGACAATTATTAATTATTTTGAAAAACAGAATTTAGGAAAAGCAGTAATTAATTTTAAATTAAGAGATTGGGGTGTTTCTCGTCAAAGATATTGGGGAGCTCCTATTCCATTAATTCATTGTGATAAGTGTGGAGCAGTCCCTGAAAAAAATGAAAAATTACCAGTTGCACTTCCTGAAAATGTAGAGATTACAGGAGAGGGAAATCCACTTGATAAAGCCTTAGATTGGAAAATATGTAAATGTCCAAAGTGTGGAATTGAAGCAGTAAGAGAGAGCGATACTCTTGATACTTTTATTCAAAGTTCTTGGTATTTCCTAAGATATACAACAAAACCTGAATTAATGCAAAATATAGGTTTTAATCAGGAAGATGTAGATTATTGGATGGATGTTGATAACTATGTGGGTGGGATTGAACACGCTATTTTACACCTACTTTATGCTAGATTTTTTACAAAAGTATTAAGGGATTTAGGTTACACAAAATCAAGTGAGCCATTTAAAAACCTATTAACTCAAGGTATGGTTTTAAAAGATGGACATAAGATGAGTAAATCTAAGGGTAATGTTGTAGATCCTGATTCTATTATTCAAAAATATGGGGCTGATACGGCAAGACTTTTTATGCTTTTTACAGCACCTCCGACAAAAGAGTTAGAGTGGAATGATAGTGCAGTTGATGGGGCATTTAAATTTTTAAAGAGATTATCTACTCGTACAGAAAATATAAAAGTAATGGATTCTTTAGTTGAAATTGAACAATCAAAATTATCTAAAAATGAAAAATTTGCTAGAAAAAAAGTTTATGAAGCACTTGTTAAATCAAAAGAGGTTTATGAAGATAGTAAAACTTTTAATACTTTAATTGCAAATTCAATGGAGGCTTTAAATGCTTTAAGTGAACAAGATAATAGTGCCGTTTGGAGCGAGGGTTATTTTATTTTAACAAATATATTAGAGCCTATTGTTCCTCATCTGTGTTGGGAAATTAGCGATAAATACTTTAATTTAAATAACTTTAAAGAGTTGAGTGTTAAAGATGAGGTATTTATAGAAGATACAATTACTATTGCAGTTACAGTAAATGGCAAAAGAAGAGGCGAAATTGAAGTGGTTAAAGATATTTCAAAAGATGAAATTTTAAAATTAGCAAAAGAAGTAGTTCCTAAATGGCTTGAAGGTAAAAATATTATAAAAGAGATTGTAGTTCCAAATAAACTTGTAAATTTGGTAGTTAAATAGATGAAATTTTTAATAACTTTTTTAATAACTTTTTTTCTATTATTTATAAATGGATGTGGATATAAACCCTCATCTATTTACGCTAAAAGGGCATTAGGTGAGAGAATCTATGCTGATGTGAAGATAGATTTACAAGAGCCTGAAAATACAGTTTTAATTAAAGATGCAATGAATGAAGCGATAGTTAGTAAATTTAGAGCTAAAATTACAACTTTAGAAAATTCTACTTCACAAATATATTTAAAGTTAAAAGATATAGAGTTTATTCCTATTCAATATGACCAAAATGGCTATATCGTGAGATATAAGATAATTGTAAAACTTCACATTGACTACACTCTCAAAGATTCTCAAAAAAAGCAAATAGATGTAAATGGTTATTATGATTTTTTAGTTGAGCCAGATTCTATTGTTGCAGATAAAAAGAGATTTGAAGCTATTAAATTTGCATCATTAAAAGCACTTGATGAATTTACATCAAAAGTCTCTATTATTGGGTTTAAAGGGTTTTAATAGGTAACTCTATTCTAAACTCTACTCCTCCCCACAGACCATTCTCATCTTTTACATTTTTTACTTAAGTTTTCCATCCATACTATTTTCAATTATCATTTTAGACATATAGAGACCTATTCCTGTCCCTTTGCCCTCCTCTTTTGTGCTAAAGTATGGGGCAAAAATTTTATCAATTATTCTAAGTGAAATTCCACCTGCATTATCTTGAAAAATTATAACTATATTTTTATCATATTTAAATCCTTTAATAATTATAAAAGGATTTTCTATCTCTTTTTGAATAAATTCATCTTTTGAGTTACTTAATAGATTTAATACAACTTGCGAAAATTCATTTTTAAATCCATATATTTCAATATCATTTGAAATATTGGCACTGACTAAATAAGCTAAAAATAAATGGCTTTTTGATTAGATTTTTGATAAAATTTGTTTATGAAAAAATACAAAAAATCTCACTACACGCCTATAAATTTTATTTATGTGAAAAATTGCTATAATTAACATATGAAAAATGTAATAACTTTAGAAAAAGAACTTAAAAATTA
>JADGEE010000061.1 GCA_016744535.1 Campylobacteraceae bacterium | reverse complement strand
TAATATATCTATATTATATCAGATTATTAAATAAGTGTATTAAGGATAATAAGTGTTTGAAAATAATATTTTTGATGATTATTTAGAATTAGAGAGTAAAAGAGTTTTAAAAAAACTTAATGATAATGAACTTTTAACACAAGACGACAAACTTATAATGGTTTTAAAATCTCAAACAAATCATTTTTATCATTTAGATATTGAATTAAAAGAAGATATTAAGTTTTTAAGAGAAGATACAAAAAAAGCAAATTTAACTTTAATGGAAAGTTTTGAGAAAGAAAATAGATTAATGAGAGAAGAGTTTGAAAAGGAAAATAGATTAATAAGAAAGGATTTTGAGAAAGATATTAAACTTTTAAGAGAAGATTCTGATAAAAGATTTGAGCAAGTTGAGAAGAGATTTGAGCAAGTTGATAAAAGATTTGATTCTGTTATTTTAAGAATGGATAGATTTATGATTTGGTCTCTTGGTTTAACTTTCTCTTCCACTCTATTTTTAGTTGCTTTTATGGTAAATTATTTCGATAGATAAATTAAGTAAGTAAATTAAAGGAGATAAAAGTTGATAATTGAAATAGATGATAATAACTATTCGGAATTTATAGAGAGTATTGATAAAGTAGTATTTATAGATTTTTACTCACCCAGTTGTGGACCTTGTCAAGAGTTATTACCTCTACTTAATAGATTAGATAAATATTATGAGGATAAAGGTGCAGTGATTGCAAAAGTAAATGTAGCTCAAAATCCAAAGTTAGCACAAAAATATAAAATATCTGGAGTTCCATTTTGTGTAGTAGTTGGGAGAGATAAAATGGTAAAAGAGGTTGAGATGGGAATGGCACATCCTGATATGTATTATGCTATGATAGATAAAGCGTTGGGGTCTTATAAATCATTTTTTCAGAAAGTTGTAGATAAATTTAAATCTTAAATGAATAAAAAAATAATTATTTTTGGTTATGGTGAATTAGGTGAAGAGTTAGCTAGACATTTAAAAAGTAAAAGATATGATTTTACAATAGCTACAAATGATAAGAATAGTTTTAAAAGAGCAAAACAAGATGGGTTGAGAGTTGAATTTTTAAATGATATTACAGATGATGAAGAGTTAATTAAGTTAGGAATTGGGATTGATGTAAATTATATATTTTGTGTAACTGAGGATGATACAATAAATATATTTTTAACAATTTCAGCTAGGGCAATTGATTCTAATTTAAAAATAATTTCAGAAGCAGAAAGTGCTGATAGCAAAGCAAAATTTGAGCTAGCTGGTGCAAATAAAGTAATTGATCCTTATGAGATAACAGCAACTAAAATCTATGATATTATAAAAAAACCTCAAATTATTGACATTTTAGACCATACTATTTTTGGAGACAAAAATTTAAATTTAGCTGAAATTAGAGTAACACAGAGTAGTAAATTAAATAAAATTTATTTAAGTGAATTAAATTTAAGAGAAAGTTATAATTTAATTGCAATAGGTATTATTGATAAAAAATTAGGTAAAAATTTTAGATTTGTAACAGGAGAATATAGACACCAATTAAGTATTAATGATATTTTAATTGTAGTTGGAAAGTTAGAAGATATTGATCAATTTAAAGTCGATGTAAAGGTAAATTTATGAAAATAGGAGTTATTGGAGCAGGTAAATGGGGTAGTGCTTTGGCTTTTGGATTTGAATGTTCCAAAAATGAAGTTTATATAAATTCAAGAACAAAAAAAGATTTAAAAAATTACTTAAGTGTTGAAGAGATACTTAAATTAGATTATTTACTCTTTGCAATTCCTGCACAAGTTACATATAAGTGGTTAAAAGAAAATTTTAAATTTTCTAATCAAAAAGTATTAGTTGCAAGTAAAGGAATTGATAATAAGAGTGATAAATTTTTAAATGAAATTTATGAAAAATTTATCCCTAAAGAGAATTTAGCTTTTTTATCAGGTCCCTCTTTTGCAAAAGAGGTTCAAGATAGACTCCCAACAGCAATAGTTATAAATAGTGTTAATTTGACTTTAGCTAATGAATTTTCTAAATTTTTTCCAAATTTTATGAAAACTTACATTGAGGATGATGTAATTGGTGCAGAAATTGCGGGAGCTTACAAAAATGTTTTAGCAATTGCTGGTGGAATTTGTGATGGATTGAATCTTGGAAATAATGCCAAAGCATCACTTATTGCAAGAGGTTTAGTAGAGATGGCAAGATTTGGAAAAAATTTTGGTGCAAAAGATGAAACATTTTTAGGTTTAAGTGGAGCAGGGGATCTGTTCTTAACTGCAAATTCTATTCTTTCAAGAAATTATAGAGTAGGTTTAGGACTTGCTAAAGAGAAAAAATTGAGTGATATTTTAAATGAGTTAGGAGAAGTTGCTGAGGGAGTTTATACTGCAAAAGCGATATACGACTTATCAAAAAAATATAATATTTATACGCCAATAGCAGATGAAGTATTTAATATTTTAAATGATAAAAATCCAAAAGATAGTTTAAGAGATTTATTAAAACAGTAAAAAAGAATTGTTTATGTAAGTTAATTTGATAATTATTATCATTACTTCTTTTTAAGCTATATAATTGTAATATTTTGATAATGATTTTCAAAATACTATAATTATAAGGATAAAGTATGGTTTTAGCAGATTTAAATAAGGGTGATAAAGGGATAATAAAAGGAGTAAGTGTCAAAGGAATGCTAAAAAATAGATTAGATTCTTTAGGAATATATAAAGGCTCTAACCTATTTATAGCTGAGTTATCTTTAGCTAAATCTACAATTAAGATTATTGTTGATAATACAATGACAGCATTAAGAATCGAAGAAGCTAAGAATATAGAGGTGGAGAAAGTATGAAAAAAATTAGGGTGGTATTAGCAGGTCAGCCCAATGTTGGTAAAAGTATGCTTATTAATTCAATTAGTAACTCTTCGCTTAGAGTTGGAAACTTTAGTGGAGTTACAGTTGAAAAGAGTGAGGTATCTTTTAAATATAAAGATTATGAGATAAATATTGTAGATTTACCTGGTACTTACGCACTTAGTGAATATACGATAGATGAAAAAGTAGCTAAAAATTTTTTATTAGATGAAAATTATGATTTAATTGTAAATGTAGTTGATTCTACAAATTTAGAGCGAAATTTAAATTTAACAACTGAACTTTTAGAATTAAATAAAAAGATGATTGTTGCCCTAAATATGGCAGATGAAGCTAAGAAAGAAAAAGTTGCAATAGATACTTCTCTATTGTCTGAGATTTTAGGAGTTGTATCTATTCCAGTTTCAGCCTCAACAAAAGAGGGAATTGATAATTTAATTGAAAAAATTATAGATACTTATAACTCAAAAAAACAGGAATCTAAAGTAATATATAGTGATTTAGTAGAAGAGGAAATTTTAAAAATAGAAACTTTTTTAATAGATAAAAAATTTCTGAAAAAAGATACTAATGGTTTAGAAAATTTTTCATATAGAGAAATAGCAGTTAATATTTTAAAAGAGGATAAATTAACTTTTAAAAAGATTCACGATAATCCAATTTGGGTAGAACTTCAACTTATTTTAAATCAAGCACTAGAGAAAATATATATTAAGTATGATACTAAAGATTTAGAGGAAATTTTTATTGATGAGCATCACTCTTTTGTAAAAGGTGCTGTAACAGAGACTGTAAAGAGAAAGAACGACATAAAAAAGAGTATTACAGAAAAAATTGATTCTATTTTAATTCATCCAATAGTAGGAATACCTATATTTTTGTTTTTAATGTGGGGTCTTTTTCAGATAACCTTTGAGCTTGGTTCAGTTCCAATGGATTGGATTGATGCTGGATTCGCAACTTTTGGGGATGCAATTGGAGAAAATATTTCAAATGATAATTTTCGTTCTTTATTAGTTGATGGAATAATTGCAGGAGTTGGTGCAGTTATAATGTTTTTACCAAATATTATGATTTTATTTTTTGGAATAGCCTTACTTGAAACTACTGGATATATGGCAAGAGTTGCATTTTTATTAGATGGATTTTTTCATAAATTTGGACTTCACGGTAAAAGTTTTATTCCTTTAGTTTCAGGATTTGGCTGTTCAGTCCCTGCTTATATGTCAGCTAGAACATTAAAAAATGAAAAAGATAGATTATTAACTCTGTTTATTATTGGCTTTATGAGCTGTGGTGCAAAACTTCCTGTTTACGTACTATTTGCAGGAGCATTTTTTGCACCAGAAGTTGCAGGAAATGTTTTATTTGGAATTTATATAGCTGGTGCTTTATTTGGGCTTATTTTGGCAAAAGTATTAAGAGTTTTCATATTCAAAGGTGAAGATGAAGCATTTGTAATGGAGATGCCAAAATATCGTATGCCATCACTCCAACTAATTTGGTTTACAGTTTGGAATAAAGCATTGATGTATCTTAAAAAAGCAGGAACTTTTATCTTAATGGCTACAATTTTAATATGGTTTGCAAGTAATTATCCAAAAAATTCTATATTAGAAGAGGATTATGCAACAAAAATTGAAAACACTCAAATTGAGAGTGAAAAGTTAGAGTTACAATATGAATTAAGTCAAAAATTGCTAGAACAGAGTTATTTAGGAATTATAGGTAAAACAACAGAACCATTTTTTGCTCCACTTGGATTTGATTGGAAATTAACTGTGGCACTTGAAACTGGTTTGGCTGCAAAAGAGATTGTAGTAGCAACAATGGGTGTTTTATACTCTCTTGGAGATGAAGTTGATGAGGAGAATAGTGGATTAATTCAAAAGTTACAAGCTGAAATAACACTACCTATTGCACTCTCATTTATTGCTTTTGCAATGGTTTATATGCCTTGTCTTGCAGCAACTGTTGTGTTTGTTAGAGAAGCTGGAAGTTATAAATATTTATGGTTTTTAATAATTTTCACAACAATTACAGCTTGGACTTTAGCATTTATAACTTATAATTTAGCAAAATTTCTACTATAATTTTAAATAAAAAAGAAGAGAAGAGTTAAATTATCTCTCCTTTTTTTATAAACATATTATGTCCTACTCGTTCAATATAGTTCTCTAATCCTATCGGATTTTCAGAATGACCAATATATAAAGTTCCACCTAATTTTAAATATTTAAATAATTTTTTTAATATCTCTCTTTGATCTTCATAAGAGAAATAAATTAATACATTTCTACAAAATATTATATCAAATTCACTTCTATTAAACGGATAATTACTATCCATTAAATTCATTTTTTTAAAATTTATTAATCTTTTTAAATTATCTTTAGCTAAAAATTCACTATATCCATTTTGATTTTTTGTTAAAAAAAACATTTGATTATCTATCCATTTAGGAAAATCGTGAGAATGTGTCTTTAAAAGATATTTTCCACTTTTAGCTATATCTAAAACATTTGTGTCAATATCTGTTGCAGTTATTTCAATATTAGAATTATTACTTAAGAGTTTTTTTGCATTTAAAAAAGTCATAGCAATTGAGTAAGACTCTTCTCCAGTTGAACAAGCTGAAGATAACACTTTTACTTTGGTTTGAATTTTACTAAGAGTTGGGATAATTCTATCATTTAAATCTTTAAAATGATAAACTTCTCTAAAAAAATGAGTCTTATTTGTAGTAAAAGCATTTATGAATTCACTTTTAAGCTCACCCATCTCTACTTTTTTTATTAAAGTATTTAAATTATCTATATGATTTATAGATTTAGCAAATCTTTTCATTCTATTAAAAACCATTATCTCTTTTTGCTCACCTAATATTATCCCTGTTAATTTATAAAGTAAGTTTTTTACTGAATTAAACTCTTGATTACTTAACAATTAAGTGCCTTTAAAATATTTATTAAGATAATAAAGAAAAGAATATATTCTTTTCTTTAAAGATTACTATTAAGATAAGTTTTGAAAATTTGTTTTTGAAGTTAAATGTGCATAAATTATATTTAATACACCAGTTTTAGTTAGTTTAAGCAACATCTCATCATCTAATTTGTTTAATTTTTCGGCATCAACTTGTAACACACCTTGAAGTACATATTTTTGTCCATTTTGCTCAATTGTTGCATCAATTTGTTGTAGTAGTCCTGCTTCATCTAAAAGTTTTGCAACTTTTTTAGTATTTTCAAGCATAACATATAAATCTTGAAGATAATTAATTATCTTTTTTCCAAATTCAGTCGTCTCTCCGTCATCTTTAAATATTCTCTCTCCATCTTTTTTATTAATACCTTCATATTCATCATCAATTGCTACACTTAAATTTTCATTTTCTGTATTAGTTTTTGATAAAATAAATGGATAAGCTCTAACTAATGCTGGAATATATCTATTTTTTCTCCATTCACCAGAGTTATTAACAAATTTATTTTCTCCCTCTTTTAAACCTAAAACAGCAAAAGGAATTACACCATTAGCATCTCTTAAGAAAAAAATTGGATAATGTTTAGAAATTTCACCTATTTCATTCATTGCAACTGGGATAGAGTGCATATTCCTTGAGTGTTTATAATTAGTTAAAGGAGAAATTTTTAACTCTTTGTCAGTCTCCTTATTTAAAAGTCTTGCTTTTTTAAACATTTTGTCAACCATAGAAATCCTTTTTAGTAAATTTAATTTTATCAATTATACTATTAAATAATTTTATTTTCTATAAAAATTTAAAATCTCAAATTAAATTTATGTTAGAAAATAATTAAATAAAATTAACTTATAGTAAATTAAAGTAAAAATTTTACATAATATTGATAAAATTAAAAAAAATGCTGGAGGTTTTATAATGTTTTTTTCAAAATCAAAGAAGTATGAAGAGGAGATTTCTAATTTAAAAAAAGAGTTAGAAGAGATTAGAGAAGAGAAAAATTTATATAAAGAGATAGCACTATTTTCAAATGATGAGATGTCTATTACAATTAAAAATGGTGATATTATATTTAAAAATGATAAAGCTAATAGTATAAAAGATATAGATAGTATAAAAAGTGAATTATTAAAAAATAGAGATAAAAAGACTTTAAGAATCAATGATTGTCACGCTAATTTAATATCTAAAAGATTAAAAAATGGTGAAGATATTTTTATATTAACGAAAAGCAGTATATTTGAAGATAGTGATAAAAATGGAAACATATTAGATTTAAATCAGGAATCTATTAAAAGAGCTTTAACAGGGACACAAGATACTTTTACTAAAATGCTAGAAGAGTTAAAAGATATGATAGATGATGTTAGAAACACTGCTTCAAATGCAACTGAGGGATTGCAACTTACACAAAAAATCGTAGTTGATATGGATGATTTATATCAAAATATGTCAAATGCAGTAAGTACAACTGAGAGTTTAGCTCAAAGAAGTGATGAAATTGCAAATGTACTTTTACTTATTGAAGATGTCGCTGATCAAACAAATCTACTTGCATTAAATGCAGCGATAGAAGCTGCTAGGGCAGGTGAGCACGGAAGAGGTTTTGCTGTTGTTGCAGATGAAGTTAGACAATTAGCTGAGAGAACTCAAAAAGCAACTAAAGAGATTTCAGTTGTAGTTAAGACAATTCAGCAAGATGCAATGGATGTAAAGGAAAATACAGTAGGTGCAAACAAAGTTGCTATTCACACTAAAGAAAATATTGATAGTTTAAAAGAAAATATTATGGTTTTTCAAAAAAATTCTAATAGGTCAGTTTATGAAGTTATGAATATTAGTAATCAAATTTTTGTAAATTTAGCTAAAATTGATCATATAGTTTATAAAAATAATGTTTATGCATTAGTATTTGGGCAAGAGAGTGATTTTAAATCTACTACTCATCAAGACTGTAGACTTGGAAAATGGTATAATAGTGGTGTTGGAAAAGAACAATTTAGTAGGACTAGTGCATATGCTAAACTTGATAATCCTCACGGAGTTGTACACACTGAAGCAAATGCATTAGCTGAAATGTGTATAAAAGATAAAAAAAGTTGTGATTTAGCTCATATTAAAGAGAAAGTAGTAAAAATAGAGAATGCAAGTAAAGATGTATTTAAATACTTAGATTCAATGGTAAGTGAAAAATCAGAAGAGATGATGAAAGAAGCAGCTAGTAAATTATTTGAAAGAGCAGATAAAATATTATAAAAAATAAAGGTTAAAAATGGCTAAAATTATAATTATAGACGATGAGACACAAATTCTTACTATGTTAGAAACTTTTTTAAAAAGAGATGAAAATTATAGAGTGGAGACATTTTCTAATCCAGTATCTGGTCTAAATTATGTTTTATCAAATAATGTTGATTTAGTTTTATTAGATATTATGATGCCACAAATGGATGGAATAGAAGTTTTAAATAGAATTAAAGAGAAGAAATCAAATGTGAAAGTTATTATGATGACGGCTTATTCAACTCTTGATAAAGTACTACAAACTCATAAAAAAGGTGCAGATAGTTATCTTATGAAGCCATTTGACAGTTTAGTAACTATTCAAGAAAAAATAAAAGAGGTATTAAAGAGTTAATAGAATTGTTAATTTTTACTCTTTTTTATCTCTATTTTGAAACCTTTTCTCTCTGGAGTTAAAGTTATATTTCCATTATGTTTATTTATGATTTGAAGTGAAAGTGCTAACCCTAAACCATTGCCTTTTGTTTTAGTTGTCTTAAATGGTTCAAATAAAATATTTTTATTCTCAAAACTTTCACCACTATCATAAATTTTAAATATATGTCTTTTTTCGTCTTCTTCATAATAAAATTCAACTAAACCATCCTCATTTTCATCGGCTTCAATTGCATCAATTGCATTAAATATAAAGTTTTGAAAAACAATAGAGAGTAAATCAAAATCAGCATAAATTTTACTATTTGGTAAATCAAATTTAAACTCTATCTCTTTTGAGTAAGTATAATGATTTATAGCAGTTTCTAACTCATCTGCTATATTTGAGATAGAAAAATACTCTCTATTTAAATTAAGTCCTTTTGAAAATAATAGTGTAGCTTTTACAATTCGTTCAACCCTCCAAATTGATTTTTTAATTTCAAAAATAATTGGTTTATGTTTTATATCAACTCTTTTTAAAAGTGTTGAAGCAAGAAGAGCAACTGAACCTATTGGATTTCTAATTTCGTGTGCTAAATGTGCTGCCATTTGCCCCATAGAAGCTAATCTATCTCTTCTTTTCTCTTCTGTAATATCTGTTGCAGTAATAATAGTTTTACCATTTACACTATTTTCATTTACTTTAATTGAATAAAACCTTCCTTCAACTTCAATCTCATCTCTAATTTCAGAAATATTATTTAAATTAATTTGCTCAAACAGAGTATCTAACCTTTTTGCTTCAGAGTTATTTAAAAATATATTTCCATCACTATTTAAAACCCAAATAGCATTTGGAAGTGCTTCAATAATTTGTTCAATTATAGTTCTTAAATTTTTATAAGACTTATTTAACTCTTTATACTCATTTTCAACTATATATGTTTGATTTATAATACTCTCTAATGTATTTTTAAGTGCATCTTTTTCAGCACTTGAGAGTGATTTTAATAACTCTTGGTTAATCATAGTAATCCTTTAAGTTATATTAGAAAAATTAATTTTTAATTATAGCGATATTTAAATTTAAATTTAATATTTAGTTATAAAAAAATTAATTTTTTATAATTTTATAATAATTTTTCTTTATCTTGATTTATTAAGTTTTGTCACAAATGAAAAAAGTATAGGTAGATAAATTAAGTTTAAAATTGTTCCCCAAGCCAATCCAAAACCTAAAGATACGGCAATTGGTTGAAGGATTTTTCCTTGACCTGAAACAAAAAAGATTAAAGTAGAGAGACCAATCATAGTTGTAAGTGAAGTTAAAATAATTGGGCGAAATCTCTTTTTTGCTTTTAATAAAACTTCCTCTTTTGTATGTGCTTTTCTTAAGAAATCAAGCATAATAATTCCATCATTAATAACGACTCCTGCAAGTCCAAAAGCTCCAATAATACCAGGCATTGTTAAATTCATACCCATAATAAAATGCCCTATTAAAACGCCCAAAATAGAAAAAGGGATAACAGAAATTATAATGAGCGTGTGTTTAAAACTATTAAACATATATAAAAGTGCTAAAAAGATTAAGAATATAGCCACAATAACAGCATAAACCAAATCCCCCATTAGTCTCTCTTTTCTCTCTTTTTCTCCAAAAAACTTAAATTCTATTCCCTCTTTTTGTAACTCTTGTATAGTTGGTTCTAATTTTTCTAAAATTTCATCAGGAGTGATGAGTTTTGTATCAGCATTTGCATAAATCGATTTTATCTGTTTAAAATCTCTCTTATTTACACTATTTAATGATTTTTGAGCCTTAAATTCAACTATTTCAGTAAGTTTTACAACTTTACCATCAGCCAATTTTATATTTAAATTTTTAAGCGTATTTAAATCATCTTTATAAATATCTTCAATTACAACTTCTAAAAGTTCTCTCTCATCAAGCGAAAGAGCTTTTTTATTTGACAAAAATATATTAGATAGATTTTTAGCTAAGTAAACTTCTGTAATTCCCAAACTCTCACCATAAGAATTAATTTTTAATTTAACTTCATCAACTCCTAAAAATGCATTATTTGAAATTGAATGAACTCCATTTATATCTCTTAATTTTTTCTCTATTGCCTCTATTGCAAAAAATAGCTTTGAAGTTGTATCACTTATAACGCCTATTTCAATATCAACTTTAACCCCTATTCGTCTTTGATAGATATTAAATTCATCTATTTTATATTTTTTTTCTATTTTTGATAATATCTTTTCTAATTTTTGAATAACTACTCTATTTTTATCTTCTCTTATCATAGTGCTACCGTCGTAATTAAATGAGAGATATGGAGTTATATACTCATCTACAAAATTTTGAGGTTTTAATTCATTTAACTCTATATATATAAAGAAAAAATTACTACCATTTTCACTACTTGCCCTCGCATTTTGTCTATATCCTGCAAGAGTTGAGAGATTAAAAATTGATAATTCATTTTGATATTTTCTAATTTCAGCCTCTATCTCTTTTGCAATTTTATTTGTATCTTCAACTCTTGTACTCTTATCAACTTTTCCAGAGATATAAAGTAGTGGAATTTCAACTCTAGGCATCATTTGAAATTTTGAAGTTTTAATAGCACTAATTGTCAAAATAGGAACTAATATAATAAAAATAAATAAAAAAGTTTTCTTATAATTTATTAAAAACTCTAAAAGTTTAATATATAAACTATTTATAAAAGACCAATCTCTAGTTTTTTCATTTTTTTTAAGAGTATGTGAGGCGTGTATTGGTAAAAAGAAAAATGATTCTATATATGAAACAATTACCAAAATAGTTACACTAATAGGGATTAATTGAATGAGTTGCCCCATTCTTCCACTAATAAATAGAAGTGGTAAAAATGTAAAAATAGTTGTAAGTGAAGCCATTGTAACAGGTGTTATAACTTCATCTGCACCAACTAAACAAGCTTTTTTTATATCCATTCCACCTTCAATATGTCGTTGGATATTTTCTGAAACAATAATCGCATCATCAACTAAAATCCCAAGTGCAATTAAAACCCCCAGAAGTGACACTAAATTAATAGAGATTCCAAAAAAGTAAAAATAGATAAAAGCCATAAAAAAACTTGTCGGAATTCCTACCATTACTACAAATGCTATTCTCTTGTTTATAAGTATATAAAGAGAAAAAGTTACCAAGATAAGCCCTAATAAAATATTTGAAATTACATTATTTAATCTATTTCTAATTGGTTTACTATCATCTAAATAGTAATCTATTGTAAAATTTGAATTTTTATAATTTTGAACAAACTCTTTAACTCTTTTAGAGACCACTAAAGCATTACTAGTTTCAGATTTTTTAACTACTAAACTAATGATTTTATTTCCGTTCATTGTAGCTATTCTTTGACTATCTTTATGTCTCTTTTCAACTTTTGCAATATCTCTTAAATAGATATTTTTTCCATCAATTTTTAAAATAGTATCTTCAATTTTTTTTACATCTTTTTTACCATTATAAGTGCTTAAATATAAGTGATAATTATCATCCTCAATTTTTCCAAGAGGGTAAATATAAGATAACTCTTTTATCACATTTGCAACATTTGATTTATTTAAGTTATAAGCTTCAATTTTTTTTGAATCTATTAGTATATTTATATAGTTATCACTATCACCATTAACAGTAATTGAGACAACATCAGGAATAGAGAGTATTTTCTCTTTAACTCTTTTACTCTCTTCAATAACTTCATCAAAATTTAATTTGTTTGAGCCTAGCGTAATTGTAATAACTGGCTGACTTCGCTCCACAATTACAACACTAGGCTCATTCATATCACTTGGAAAATTTTGCTTTGCTTTAGAGATTGCATCTCTTACTTTTTGAGCAATTGAGTATTTATTTTGATTCTCTTCTAGCGTTAAAGTTATATTAAAACTATTATTTGTAATAACACTCTCAACCTCGTCAATTCCCTCAATATTTTGAACCTCATCTTCAATCTCATTTACAGCTATTTTATCAAGTAGATCATTACTAGCCCCAGCATATCCACCACTAATAGATATTCTATCAAGTTCCATATTGGGGAATTTTTCTTTTGGAAGTTGATTATAAGAGATAAGTCCAGCTAAGAGTATTAAAAAAAAGAGTGTATAGTTAAAGCGAGTGTTAGTTATAAAAAATTTAATTATATTTTCAAACATATATTTCCTTGAATTATAAAAATTTAATTATATTCAATTATTGTTAATAGATAGTAAATATATTTTTTTAATAAATTATATTTTCATCAGATTTACCTAAAAAATTTATAACTTTCCCTTTTTTATAATAATTATTTAGGTTAATTATGCTATAATCCCAACTTACTAAATTTGGTATAAGATATGAAAAATTAAAATATAATTAAAAGTAATAAATAGTTATGTCCGCTGAAAACTTCAATATCTAATACCTTAAAAAAATCTATAAGGTAGAAAGAAAAAAATGAGTACAAATGAAAAAAGTGAAATGCAAAGTGATAAAACAACTGGAGTCAAAAATTTTGATGATTTCAAATTAGCAGAAGATATTTTAAAAGGTGCAAAAGAGGCTGGATTTAAAGTTCCTAGTCCAATTCAAGTCCAAGCAATACCAGTGGTGTTATCAGGTAAAGATATGGTAGGTCAAGCACATACAGGAACTGGAAAAACAGCAGCTTTTGGACTACCTGCTATGAGTATGAATATAGCTAATGATGAAAAAATATTAGTTATCACTCCAACAAGAGAATTAGCAACACAAGTTAGTGATGAATTATATAGATTAGGTAGATTTGCTGGAGTTAGAACTGTTACAGTTTACGGTGGACAATCATATAGCAGACAACTTAAATTAATAGAACAAGGTGCTAAAATTATAGTTGCAACACCAGGGAGATTATTAGATTTATTAACTTCAGGAAGACTTAAAAATTTCAATCCATCAATTATAATTTTAGATGAAGCTGATGAGATGCTTGATATGGGGTTTTTAGAAGATATTAAAGAAATTTTTAAATTTATGCCTGATGAGAGACAAACTCTACTATTTTCAGCGACAATGCCTCCTCCTATTCAAGACTTAGCAAGAAGAATTTTAAAAACACCAGTATTTGTAAAAGTAGCTGCAAGTGAAGCTACAAATAAAGATATAAGACAACTATATTATGTAATTGATGAGTATGAGAGAGATGATGCTATTATAAGATTAATTGATTCTCAAGACCCTGTTAAATCTATAATTTTTTGTAGAACAAAAAAAGAAGTTGATAGATTGAGCATCATTTTAACTTCAAGAGGCTGTTTTGCAAAAGGTCTTCACGGTGATATGGAACAACCTCAAAGAGAAGAGATAATTAGAAGTTTTCGTTCTGGTAAAATTGATACTTTAGTAGCAACTGATGTTGCAGCTAGAGGACTTGATATTGCTGATGTTAGCCATGTTTTTAATTATCATATACCATTTAATCCAGAGAGTTATGTACATAGGATAGGAAGAACTGGTCGTGCAGGTAAAAAGGGAACTGCAATTACTCTTGTAACTCCACTTGAATTTAAAGATATTCAAAGAATTAAAAAAACTATCGGAAAAGATATAGAACACTCATTAGTTCCAACTATTCAAGATATTCAAAAAAGCCAAACAAGCAAAGTAGTTGAACAAATTAAACACCAAAGTTTAAATGAAAATGCTACTAAAATTTTAAAAGAGATGGAAGAGGAGATGGACTTAACACAAATAGCATATAAGTTAATTTCGGTTCTTTTAAATCAACAAAGTGTAGTAGGACCTGATAAAATTGGAATTGATGGTGCAAAACTAGAGAGAATTTTAACTCAACTATCAAATAGAAGAGGTTCATCTAATAGTAGAAATAGACGAAGTCACGGAGGTGGCGGTGGTCATCACGGCGGTGGAAGAAGACACGGTAGTGGTAGTAGACACGGTGGAGGTAACAGAAATCATAGTGGAAGTAGTAGTAAGAGTTATAATGATAGAAGTGGAGGTAGAAGATAATTAATCTTCTCTCTTAAATTACTTCTTTAATATCTCTTCAGTTAATTTTTTATACTCTTTTTGCATTTTAAGGTTTTTAAATGGCACAATTTCGGGAAGTTGCATATTCATTAAGTGACTAAATGACTTTTGAGTTGATTTTATTAAACTAAGTAATTTTGAACTAATTGCCACTGTCTTATAAGTATTTCTAGTAAGTGATAAATTCTCTCTTGCAATATTATAAGCTTTCTTAACTTTTAATCTTTGAAGTTTCAAATTATCAACATATAATTTAGCTGTTTTTATTGTCAATTCAAGAGATTTTATATTAGTTGAATATATGTTTATTTTATCTTCATCTTTTTTATTTTCTGCACGATTAAGTAAGCGTTGAGACTCATCTCTTATTTTTTGAACTTCTATAATAATAGATTTTAATTTAGGAATATATTTTTCATTTAACTGTTTCATATAAATACTTTGTGTATACACAATCATTTCAGATAAAATTAAATTCATTCCATAATATCGTCTTGAAATCTCTATATCTTCACCACTATCACTAAGAAGTTTTTCTAACTCTTTCGTAATACTTTTTGAAGTATCAAAAATAATTGATATTCCAACTATATCGTCAGAATCAACTCGTAAGAGTAAAATTTCAAGTTGAGGCATACTCAAATTAAGTCCAATTAAATTTAAATTTTTCAAAAGTGATAATTTAATCTCTTTAATTTTTTTACTATAAAAGCCTATTTTCTCTTTTGAAATAGTTATACTTTGTGTGTAATCGCCTTTTGTACTCTTAAAAGAGTCCTCAATTGGAGCAGTTATTCGTGCTTCTTTATAAGATATGATATTTATATTTTCATCAATAATTTCTTGTTTTAACTTTTTTAATTGTTCTATACAAGATATAGTTTTACTATCTTTAACTAAAAGAGTCATAATATCGTTTAAGATGGAGTTAAAATCTTCTCTAAGTGAATCTTTATCATCTCCAAAATTAAGCAGAGATGCTTCTGGTGCATTATCTATCTTATTTAACTTTTCCAATCCATTTGTAGATTTTATTAAAAAATCATCCCAAACATTAGCTAAATGCTCTTTTTCTAACTTTTTATTTGTAGTACATTTAGTATCATTTAAATTGAATTTATACATTAAATTCATAGTATCTTTAGACAACTCTTGGCTCTTCTCTAAAGTTGTGTTAATAACACTTTCAGAAATTTTCTTTGTCTCTTCCCAAGCACTGTTTAAGCTATCACTCCAATTAGCACTTAAACTAATAGTAGTTATTATAGATATATATAAAACTCTATTTACAAACATATTTAGCCAATGTCTTTTGAACTTGAATTATTTCACCACCACCTTTAAATTCAATAACTCTTGGCTCTTTTGATATACTTGTATATAATTTAAGTTCAGAATCATCATCAAAAGTTCCAGCATTTTCAGTTGCAAATTCATAAATACTCTTATAAGGGATAGAGTGATACTCTTTTTTTCTACCTGTAATTCCCTGTTTATCAACTAAAATCAGTCTCTTATTTGTAAAAACTATTAAATCACGAATTAATTTATATGCACTATCTATCTGTTCATCTTCTGATAAAACATTTTCAAACTCTTTTGATAGCTCATCGCTATCAACTTCTGAAGCATTACCTAACATTCCACTAAATAGTCCCATTTTTATCCTTTTAGATTTTTTTTAAATTAAATCCATTAAGGCTCTTTTATTTATAATGATTATCATTTTATGACCCTTAGTCCGGATAATCCCTGATTGTTCAAAGGAGCTGAGTTTTCGACTCATGGTTTCTCTTGTAACACCGGCATAATTAGCCATCTCTTCCCTGTTGATGGGGATTTCAACGTGAATCTGATCGTCCACAACTCTACCGTACCTTTCAGACAACTTCAGTAATACATAGGCAACTTTAGAACTTGTATCATTTGTAGAGAGATTCTGTACCAGGTTCTCAGTCTGAATAAGTCTTCTGGATATCTCAGCAAGAATCTTCTGATTGATATCTGGATGATCCTTTAGAAGTACATCCATATCGGATTTGGATAAAGTACAGATTTTTACATCTGATATGGCTATGGCTGAAAAGTTATATGGTTCATTGTCACTGAATAAATAAAATTCCCCAAAAAAAGATCCATTGGAGAGTATCCTCAGGATCTGTTCTTTTCCATCTTTATTAAATTTTGACAGCTTAACTTTACCTTCGTTTACGATAAAGAGCTTTGAAGAAAGATCTCCTTCATGACATAAAAAGTCCCCTTTAAAATAATTTCTATGTCCTGTCAATTTCACAATATTGTTTATATCCCTATCGTCCAGGGATGAAAAGATAGAGACTTTTTTAGCACAAAGATTATTGCGGCATGTACTGCATAGATCCTGATCCATTTGATTTCTCTCCATCAAAATTTAATATACGATGGTATAGTTATTAAATCAAATCTAAGGTTCCAATACATATG
>JADGEE010000060.1 GCA_016744535.1 Campylobacteraceae bacterium | reverse complement strand
CAATTATTAAATAAAAGCAAAACTATTTAAATTTAAGAAAAAATTATATATAATGCTTTAACTTTAATTCTATAAATAAAGGAAATGCTAATGTCTAAAGAGATGGACAGAAGAGATTTTATCGGTCTTGCATTTGGTGGTGTTGCCGCTATTGGTGGTATCGCATCACTTGGTGCTATGAAACAGACTTGGGACCCGCTTCCTAGTGTCGTATCAGCTGGTTTTACGACAGTTGATGTTTCTGATATAAAAGATGGTGAAATGAGAACAGTTGAATGGAGAGGAAAACCTGTATTTGTACTTAAAAAAAGTGCTGATATGCCTACTTGTGATAAGAGAGATGTAGTTGCAGAAAGTGGCAGATATACTGTTGTAATTGGAATTTGTACGCACTTAGGCTGTATACCTTCTTGGAATGGTGGTGAAAAATTATTTAAATGTGCTTGTCACGGTGGTGAGTTTGATCCTTGTGCTAAAAACACTTTTGGACCTCCTCCTAGACCTATGGATATTCCTCCATTTAGTATCACTGGAAATAAGATGGTACTTGGTGAAGAGGGACCTGAATATAAAAAATTATCAACTGAAGCCTAAGGAGAATTTTAAATGGCAGAGATTAAACAAGCAGATGGAGTAAAGGATTGGTTAGAACAGAGATTAGCTGTTAGTAAGCTAGTTAAAGTTTTAGCTACCGAATACTGGATTCCAAAGAACATTAATTTTCTTTGGGCAATGGGGATGATATTAGCGATTATGTTCGCACTACTTATAGTTTCAGGACTATTTTTATTAATGTATTACAAGCCTGATGCTAATTTAGCGTTTGATAGTGTAAATTATACTATTATGAGTGAAGTTGCTTATGGTTGGCTCTTTAGACATATACACGGTGTAGCGGCGTCAGTTATTTTCTTAGTTATTTATATCCATATGTTTACTGGAATTTATTACAATTCATATAAAGCTGGTAGAGAGATGATTTGGATTAGTGGAGTATTACTATTTGGAATATTCTCAGCTGAAGCATTTAGTGGATATATGTTGCCTTGGGGACAGATGAGTTATTGGGCAGCTACTGTTATTACTAATATTTTTGGTCAAGTGCCTATAATTGGACCTGAATTGGTTATTTGGATTAGAGGTGATTATGTTGTAGCTGATGCAACTTTAACAAGATTTTTTATGTTACATGTAGTATTACTACCTCTTGTAATAATAAAACTTATTGCAGTTCACTTCTATGCACTTAGAATTCCTCATGTTAATAACCAAGATGGTGAAGTATTAGATTTTGATAAAGAAGCTGAAAAGTTTTTAGCTGGAAATAAAAAAGAATCTAAAGTTATTCCATTTTGGCCAGGATTTATATCTAAAGATTTTTTTGTATTAGGAGTGTTTTTAATATTCTTTTTCTATTTAGTATTTTATCACTATAATTTTGCAATGGATCCTGTAAACTTTGACCCAGCAAATTCAATGCAGACACCTGCACACATCTATCCAGAGTGGTATTTTTTATGGTCTTATGAAGTTTTAAGAGGATTCTTCTTTAGTAGTGATTTAGGTTTAATAGCATTTGGAATAGCCAATGTTGTATTTTTCTTAATGCCATTCTTAGATAAAAACCCTTTCGTTGGACCAACAAGTAAAAGACCTCTATTTAAGTGGTGGTTTTGGATATTTATTATTGATTTAATGGTTCTTACTCTTTATGGTAAATTACCTCCAACAGGAGCAAATGCTTATATCGGATTTGTAGCATCAATTACATTCCTAGCACTTTTTGCACTACTTCCATTTATAAGTAAAAAAGAGAAAAATTTGATGGGGGGTGTTAAGTGAGAGAATTAAAAATATTAATTGTAGTAGTATCACTTACACTGCTTACTTATTATGGTGTTGAGCCTTATGCTCATTCAGTTATGCATCCTCACGTTGAGCCTGCTGATTATGAGTTTAAAGATTGTAAAACATTACCAAAAGGTAATGCTGAAAATGGTGGAAAATTAGTTGCTGAAAATTGCATTGCTTGTCACGGTGTAAAAGCTGGTGGTATTCCTGCTCCAATGGACAATGCAACAGCTTCAATGAGTTATGGTGTTGTTCCTCCAGATTTATCAAGTTCAGGGTATCTATATAATGAAGCATTCTTAGCTGCATTTATTGCGAATCCAGCTAAAGCTACTCATACTGAACATAAATTTGTAGATGGAAGTACATCTCATCCAATGCCAGGATATGACTGGTTAGGTGAGGAAGCTATCGCTGATATGGTTGCATATCTTAAATCAATTCCTGTGAGTTTAACAAACAAAGAAGCATTTGAAGAGGCTTGTATTAGATGTCACTCTATGAAGTATGCAAAAACTACTTCTTTAACTGATGATGTAAGTATTAGTGCATATATGGGTAAATTACCACCTGATTTATCTATGATGTTTAAAAGTAGAGGTGAGCATTTTGTTCATAATTTAATCAATGACCCTCAAAAATTACTTCCAGGTACTTCAATGCCTAGAGTTGGATTAACACAAACAGCTGAAAAGCAAGTTGTTACATATATGGAAAGTATTTCTGACCCTAAAAAAGAGGAAAGAAATGATTTAGGACCTAAAGTTCTTGTATATATGGTAATCTTTACATTCTTTGCTTACTTATGGAAAAGAAGAGTTTGGGGTAAATATTAATATTTACTTTTTTTCTCTTTTACTTTTTTAATTTTCTTAATTATTTAAAATTTTATTAAAATTTAATGATTGATAAACTTTTTCTACAAAATTATCTATTGAATTATCTCGGTATTCTATATAGTTAAACCCAATATACTTATTATCTATGGATTTAAAAAATTCTGTTCTAAAATTATCATTATCAAAAATTCCGTGCAAAAAAGTCCCACTAATATTAACTTTTTTAAACTCTAATGGGTATTTTTTGGAGATACCACAATGTATCTCATAGCCTTTTACTTTTTGATTGAAAACTTTATATTCAGCTCTTTTTAAAAACTTTTTATTATAAAACTCTATTTCATCATCTATAAAATTAAATCCATTTTCAAAATCACCTTTTTTACTTTCAATTCCATCAATATCAATTAATTTTTTAAACATCATTTGATAGCCACCACATATTCCAAAAATTTTAATTTTTAATTTTTTAATTTGTTCAAATAGTCCAACACTTTTTAACCACCTTAAATCATCTATTGTATTTTTACTTCCAGCTAAAATAATTAAATCATAACTATTTAAATTTTGATTTGTCTCTATAAAATCAACTCTAATTTCGCTATCAATCATAAGTGGGTCAATATCTGTAAAATTACTAATCCTAGGAAATTTAATAACTCCTACTCTAATTTTAGAATTTTTATTTTGAGTAAAATTAATGATTGAGAGACTATCTTCAAAACCGATATTTAGAGGAATATATGGTATAATACCAATTACAGGAATTTTAAAGTTTTGTTCAATGATTTTAATTCCCTCATCAAAAAGAGTGATATCACCTCTAAATTTATTTATAATGACACCTATTACATTATCTTTTAACTTTTGTGGAAGCAAATTATAAGTTCCATAAATTGATGCAAATACTCCTCCTCGCTCAATATCAGCTACTATAATAATTTTAGTATTAAATTCATTAGCAATATAAATATTTGATAAATCTCTATTCATTAAATTAAGTTCAACTGGACTTCCTGCTCCCTCATTTACGACAATATCATAATTTTTATCTAAATATTCATAAGCTTCTTTTACAATTGGTTTAAAGCTTTCTATTTCGTTAAAATACTCTTTTGCACTCTTTGTAAATTGTGCTTTTCCATTTATTACAACTTGTGAAGTTTTATCTCTTTGAGGTTTTAATAAAATTGGATTTAAATGATAACTTGTAGAAATATTTAAAACAGTTGCTTGATAATATTGAGCAATTCCTATTTCACTTCCGTCATCACAAACTTGTGAATTATTTGACATATTTTGAGCTTTAAAAGGAGCAACTTTATAACCTAAGTTTTGTAAAATTTTAACAATTATAAGAGTTATTGTGCTTTTTCCTGAATCTGAAGAAGTTCCTAATATAGATATATTCTGCACTAATTTACCTTTATTTTTTTAAATTAGTTAAGAAGTAGAGGTAAAATATAAATTTTAACCCCTAAAGTTTATTTATATCTTAATGTAATTCTACCTTTATCTAAACTATAAGGAGTTAATTCAAGTTTAACTTTATCCCCTAAAAGTATTTTAATATAATGCATTCTCATTTTTCCTGAAATATGACACAATACAATATGTTTATTTTCAAGTTCAACTCTAAACATTGCATTTGGTAATGCTTCTATAACTTTTCCATCAACTTCAATTACATCATCTTTAGCCATTAGTTATTCTCCTGTGATAATATTTGTGCTTTATTATTTACTATTGCAATAGTATGCTCATAGTGACTTGTTCTTAAACCATCTTCACTTAAAACTGACCATTTATCTTCTAAAATTTTAGGTTTTCCACTTTTTTGACAAATCATAGGTTCTAAGCAAAAAACCATTCCATTTTTAATTTTAGGTCCACTCTTAGGTGAGCCGTGTTCAACATAATTTAAAATTTGAGGGTCTTCGTGTGGAGATTTTCCAATTCCATGTCCACAAAAATCTTTAAGTGGTTGAAAACCTCTCGATTTGATAAATTTTTCAATCTCAAAACTTAACTCTTTAAATCTCATTCCAGCTTTTACAATATTAATTGCATGATAGAGAGCATCTTTTGCACATGCAATTAATTGTTCGTCTTCTTTTGAAATTTCTCCAATACCTATTGTAATTGCACTATCCCCATACCAACCATCTAGTTCAACACCAATATCAAGTCCTAAAATATCACCATCTTTTAATTTTTTATCACTTGGTATCCCATGAATTATAACTTCATTTAATGATGTACAAACACCAGCAGGAAATCCATAAAGTCCTTTAAATGCAGCTCTTGCATTACAAGAAATAATATAATCTTCACCCATTTGATTAATTTTAGAAAGAGACATTCCAGTTGATACATTTTCTTTTAGATAATTTAAAGTTTTAGCTACAATTTGATTTGATTTTTGAAGTTTCTCAATTTCAGCCGGCTTTCTTAGAGCGATGGCCATTTTATAGACCTACCGCACTAAGTGTTTGATATTTATTCATATAGATTTGAGCTTCGATTTTTCTCATAGTATCTAGTGCTACTTGAACAACAATTAAAACTGCTGTTCCACCAAAATAAAATGGTACACCCATTGATTTTACAAGTACCCAAGGTAGAGTTGAAATAAGTGCTAAATAAATTGAACCCCAAAAAGTTAATCTACTTGCTACTTCATTTAAAAATAGAGCTGTCGCTTCACCTGGTCTAACTCCAGGAATAAAACCGCCTTGTCTTTTTAAATTATCTGAAATATCTTTGGCACTAAATACAATTGATGCGTAAAAGTATGCAAAAAATACAACTAAGAAAAATGTCAATACATTAAACATATAGCTATTTGGATTTAGAAAATCACTAATGCTTTGCAATATAGGATTATCACTTGCCTGAATTATAGTTGATGGAAACATCAATATAGCCGAGGCAAAAATTGGAGGAATTACACCACTTAAATTAACTTTAATAGGAATATAATTCATAACTCTCTTTTTTTGATTTTGCATCAATGTTTTTCTAGAGTATGAAATTGGAACTCTTCTCTCACCTAGTTCAATATATATAATAAACCCAACTGTCAATAAAATGACTGCTAACATTACAATCATTGCTAAAAAGTTAAGCTCACCTGTGTTTACTAAATTAATAGTTCCACCAATTGCACTTGGGATTCCTGAAACAATACCAGCAAAAATAATTAAACTAATACCATTTCCTATACCTCTTTGTGTTATTTGTTCACCAATCCACATTAAAAGCATAGTTCCTGTTAACATTGAAAATGCCGAAATTGCAATAAATGTAGACATATCAATCATAATAGCACTCTCACCACTTTTACCTGTTAAACTTTGAAGTCCTACTGAAACTCCAATTGCTTGAACTAAAGTAATTACAACGGTAGCGTAACGAATGATTTGCATATATTTAACCATTCCATCTCTCTCTTTTTTCATTTTACCAAGAGTTGGGAATGTTGCAGCTAGAAGTTCCATAATAATAGAAGCAGTAATATAGGGCATAATACCAAGTGAAATAATACTAAGTCTCTCAACTGCATTTCCACTAAACATATTAAATAACCCTAAAGCATTGTTTGAATTTGTATCAAAAAACTCTTTTACAATATCTACATTTACACCAGGTACTGGCACATAGGCTAACATCCTATATGCCAGTAAAAAACCAAGTGTAATAAAAATTTTATTTAAGAGTGATTTGCTCATTACTCTTTTCCAGTATAAGTAATATTCTCATCTTTTATTTTTGATGCAAGTTCTTTTGCATTTTTTCCAATTAACTTAATTTTAGAAACTTTTTTTGAAAGTTTATGAATTGATTTAATTGATTCAAATGTAATTTCAGATAATTCAGATACTTTTATCTTGTCTACATTTATTACATAAGGTTTTTTAATATTTGAAAAGAATCCAACTTTTGGAAGTCTTCTTTGGATTGGCTGTTGCCCACCTTCAAAGCCTCTTTTTATATTGTATCCACTTCTTGCTTTTTGACCTTTATGTCCTTTACCAGCAGTTTTACCATTTCCACTGCCTTGACCACGACCTACTCTTTTAATATTTTTTGTACTACCACAAGCCGATTTTAAATTAGAAGCTAACATACTTACCCTTTAATTCGTTTTAAAGCTTCAACAGTAGCTCTTACAACATTAGAAGGATTATTTGAACCTAAAGATTTTGTTAAAATATCTTTAATTCCTGCAAGTTCCAGTACTGGTCTTGTTGCACCACCGGCAATTACTCCAGTTCCCTCACTTGCTGGTTTTAGTAAAATCTTACTAGAGTTAAATTTTTGTTCAATGTCGTGAGCGATAGTTGAGCCCTTAATATTTACTTTTACTAAATTTTTAAAGCCATCATCAATTGCTTTTCTAATTGCATCAGGAACTTCTTTTGCTTTACCAAAACCAAAGCCTACAATACCTTGTTTGTTTCCAATTACAACTAAAGCAGTAAATCTAAATCTTCTACCACCCTTAACAACCTTTGTAACTCTACCGATGTTTACAATTACTTCTTCAAACTCTTCTTTTTTTATATTTTCCATAATTTCCATTTAGAGCCTTTTAAAACTTAATTCCATTTTCTCTTAGTGCATCAGCAAAAGATTTAACAACACCATGGTATAAATAACCATTTTTGTCAAATACGATAGCTTCAATACCACTCTTTTTTAACTTTCCTGCTAAATCACTAGCTATCTGTTTAACATCTTCTTTATTATTTTTTAATCCCATTTTATGACCATCTGAATAAGTAAGGGTAAAACCTTTTATATCATCAATCGCTTGTGCATAAAAGTATTTATTAGATTTAAAAACAGTAACTCTAGGTTTAGTTTCAACTCCCGAGATTTTTCTTCTAACTCTAAGTTTTCTCTTAACTCTTAGAGCATTTTTATGTTTTAAAACGCTTGTTCTCATCTATCATCCCTTACTTTTTAGCAGTCTTACCAGCTTTTCTGATAATATGCTCTTCAATATATTTAACACCTTTTCCCTTGTAAGGCTCAGGTGGTCTAAATTCTCTAATAACAGCAGCAACTTGTCCAACTTGTTGTTTGTCAGAGCCTTTAATTGAAACGATATTTTTTTCAACACCGATTAAAATTCCAGTTGGAATATCAAAATTAATTGGATGAGAATATCCTAATTGCAACTCAAGTATTTTTCCTTTTACTGCAGCTCTATATCCAACACCATTAATTTCAAGTTTTTTCTCAAAACCTTTATCTAATCCAATAATAATATTTTGAGTTAAGGCTCTATAAGTTCCCCAAAAAGCACTAGAAGCTTTATCTTCAGATTTTGGAGTAAAAACGATATTATTATCTTCAATTTTTACACCAACATTACCTAAAGTATCTAACTCTTTAGTATCTTTTCCTTTTTTGATTATAACTTTAGAACCATCAACCTTAACTTCAAATCCACTTGGAATATTGATTGGTTGTTTACCTATTCTTGACATATACAATCCTTACCATACACTACAAAGTACTTCGCCACCGATTTTTTTATCATAAGCTTCTTTGTTAGCAATTACGCCACTAGAAGTACTTACAACTAAAATTCCGTAGCCATTCTTAAATCTTTTAAGTTCGTTGTAACCCTTATAGACTCTTCTTCCAGGTTTTGAAATTCTTTTAATTTCACTAATTACAGTTTTACCATCATCATTATATTTTAAAACAACATTAATAGATTTTTTATTTCCATTTACAACTACTTTATAACTTTCAATAAACTCATTTTCCGCAATTATTTTTAAAACTGCTTCAACTGTTCTTGAATATAACAATCTTGTAACATCTTGTCTTCTCATCATAGCGTTTCTAATTCTAGTTAAGCTATCTGAAATAATATCATTTACCACTTTTCAACTCCTTACCAACTGGCTTTTCTAATACCAGGAAGTAGACCTTCACTAGCCATTTTTCGTAGACAAATTCTACAAATTCCAAAATCTTTATAAACTGACTTTGGTCTACCACAAATTTGACATCTAGTATAAGCCCTAACAGCAAACTTAGGTTTTCTGTTAGCCTTTACAATCAGAGATTTTTTAGCCATCTTGACGTCCTTTAGCAAATGGAAGCCCCATTAACTCTAATAATTTAAATGTATCTTTATCACCATCATTAGTTGTAACTATAGTAATATTCATACCATGAGTTATCATAATATCATCATAAATAACTTCTGGAAACATTAATTGCTCATCAAGCCCAAAATTATAGTTTCCTCTTCCATCAAAACCATTTCTAGGAAGTCCTCTAAAATCTTTTACTCTTGGAAGTGCAATAGAGACTAATTTTTCAAAAAAGTTATACATTTGTGTACTTCTAAGAGTCACTTTAACTCCAACAGGCATATCTTCTCTAAGTTTAAATCCAGCAATACTAGCTTTAGCTTTAGTAATTACAGCTTTTTGATTAGCAATTAAACTAATTGTATCTGCAACACTTTGTATAATTTTAGTATCTTTACTCTGCTCACCTAAACCTACACTAATTACTATTTTTTCAAGTTTAGGTATCAACATATCGTTAGATAAATTTAAATCTGTCTTTAGAGTATCTCTTATCTCTTCATATTTTTTTTTACTTCTAAGCTCCATACTACTCACCTTCTACTTTACGCACATTTGAGATATGCATAGGCATCTCTTTATCAGTAAAGCCACCATCTTGGTTTTTTTCATCAGGCTTTATCGCTTTTTTTGCCACTTTACAACCAGCTACAATAACTTGTGATTTTTTTGGAATTACTTTTAAAACTTCTCCTGTTTTTCCCTTATCATCACCAGCAATAAGCTCAACTGTATCGCCCTTTTTAATTTTAAATTTTACCATATTATAAAACCTCCGGCGCTAATGAAACAATTTTCATAAAGTTAGCATATCTAACTTCACGACTAACTGGTCCGAAGATTCTTGTTCCAATAGGTTCTTTTTTAGCATCTAAAATTACAGCAGCGTTTTCGTCAAATCTAATTAAAGAGCCATTTTCTCTCTGAATCTCTTTTTTAGTTCTAACAATGACAGCTTTAATAACTTGCCCTTTTTTAACTTTTCCATTAGGAAGAGCCCTTTTAACTGAAGCTACAATAACATCTCCAACTGAAGCATATCTTCTCTTAGAGCCACCAAGAACTTTAATACACATAATCTCTTTTGCACCGCTATTATCAGCTACATTTAATCTTGTAAAACTTTGAATCATTACTTAACTCCTGAAGAGAGTATCTCTTTTAACCTAAAAGATTTTCTCTTTGAAATTGCTCTACACTCAATAGCTTCAACTATATCACCATTTTGTGCCTGATTTTTTTCATCATGAATTAGATATTTTTTAAATTTTTTAACAAATTTATGATATCTAGGATGCATAACTTTTCTTTCAACTAAGACAGTTGCTGTCTTATCTCCGGCTTTCTTTACAACTGTGCCTTGGATTACTCTTTTAGGCATTGCCATTTTCCTTTTCTTTCATAAGAGTCAAAACTCTTGAGATATCTCTTCTAGCTTGTGTTATCTCATTAGGATTTGTCAATTGTTGAGTTTTAAATTTTAACTTTAACTCAAATAGATGAAGCTTCTTCTCTTTTAATAACTTTGTAAGTTCATCTACACTTTTCTCTCGAATATCTTTTAAAAATTCTTTAGTAGATCTCATTTTCACTCTCACTTGTTATAATTTTTGTCTTAAATGGAAGTTTACTTTGAGCAAGTTTAAATGCTTCTCTCGCTAAATCACTATCAACTCCACCCATTTCATAGATAATTCTACCAGGTTTTATATTCATAACCCACTTCTCAACAGCACCTTTACCTTTACCCATTCTTGTCTCTAATGGCTTAGCTGTTAAAGGTTTATCAGGAAAAACTCTAATCCAAATCTTTCCAGTTCTTTTAATGTGTCTAGTCATTGCAATTCTGGCAGCTTCAATTTGTCTTGAATCAATTCTACCGTGTTCAACTGCTTTAATAGCAATAGTACCAAATGCAATACTACTACCCTTATGAGCCTTGCCTCGATTTCTACCCTTCATCTGCTTTCTGTATTTAGTTCTCTTTGGCATTAACATAACTATCTACCTCTTCTTCTCGATGTTGATGGTCTTTGTGGTTTTTTAGGCTCTGTATAAACACCTTTAGTTAATACTTCACCTTTAAAAATCCAAACTTTAACACCTATCACACCATAAGTTGTATGAGATTCAGCAAAACCATAATCAATTCTAGCTCTTAGTGTATGTAGTGGAACTCTTCCCTCTAAATACCATTCAGTTCTAGCCATTTCAGCCCCACCCAGTCTTCCAGAAACTGCTACTTTAATACCTTTTGCACCAGATTTTTGAGCAGATTGAATAACTTTTTTCATAGCTCTTCTAAATGCAACTCTTCTCTCGATTTGCATAGCTACATTTTCTGCTACTAATTGAGCTGCTACTTGAGGCTTTTTCTCCTCTTTGATATTTACAACAACATCTTTTTTAATGAGTTTATTTAACTTAGTTTTAAGTTTTTCAATATCAGCACCTTTTTTCCCGATAATTACACCTGGTCTAGCTGAAACAATTGTAACTCTAAGTTTTTTAGCAGTTCTCTCTATTATAATATTATTAACTCCAGCATAGTAAAGCTCTTTTTTTAGAAATTTTCTAATTTTATGGTCTTCACCGATATTTGTTGATAATACTTTTTTATCACTACTTGGAAACCATCTTGAATCCCAATTTTTATTAATTCCAAGTCTTAGTCCAGTTGGATTTACTTTTTGACCCATTGACTAATTCTCCTTTGCTTCTTGAACTTCTACCGTAATATGAGCTGTTGGTTTTCTAATAGGTGTTGCTCTACCTCTTGCTCTTGGTATAAATCTTTTTAAAACAGGTCCTTGGTCTACTCTACAAGATGAAACAAAAGCTTCATCAGGTTCAAGTCCTGCATTTGCTACAGCTGATGCTATAGTTTTTGAGATTAATTTTGCCGCTTTATGAGGCATAAAGTCTAAACTAGCAATTGCAAGTTCTGCATTCATACCTTGAACTTCTCTTGCTATAAGTCTTGCTTTAGTTGGTGAAAGTCTTATAAATTTAAGTACTGCTCTAGCCATTTTATATCCTATTTACCTATTTTCTTTTGAACGCTTCCCTTATGCCCTCTAAAAGTTCTTGTAGGGGCAAATTCACCTAATTTATAACCAATGTGATTTTCAGTGATATAAACAGGAATAAAATCTCTACCATTATGAACAGTAAATGTAATACCAATCATATCTGGAAGAATTGTACTTCTTCTTGACCAAGTTTTAATAGGCTTTTTATCGCCTGCTTCTTTTGCTTTTAAAACCTTTTTCATTACATGAGCATCAACAAAAGGTCCTTTTTTTACCGATCTTGCCATTTTAACCTCTTATTTCTTTCTTTTTGAAATTATAAGTTTATCACTAGCTTTTTTCTTTCTAGTTTTAAAACCTTTAGTAGGCATACCCCACGGAGTAACTGGATGACGACCTGAATTAGTTTTACCCTCACCACCACCGTGTGGATGATCAATTGGATTCATTGCAGATCCTCTAGTTTGAGGTCTAATTCCTCTATGTCTATTTCTTCCAGCTTTACCTATTACCATATTAGAAAAATCTTCATTTCCAACACTTCCAATAGTAGCCATACACTCGCCAAGTACTTGTCTCATTTCGCCACTTGGAACTCTTAGAATTACATATTTTCCCTCTTTACCCATAAGTTGAGCATAAGTACCAGCACTTCTAGCTAATTGTCCACCGTGTCCTGGGTGCATCTCTATATTATGAATAAGTGTTCCAACAGGAATATTTTTCATTTTCATTGCATTTGCTGGTTTAATATCAAGTCCAGCCTCAGCTGCTTGAATCTCATCACCAACACCTAAGCCAGTTGGTTGAATAATATATCTCTTATCACCATCAGCATAAGTAATTAATGCAATTTTACAGTTTCTATATGGATCATACTCAATAGCTGTTACTTTTCCAACTATTCCATACTTATTTCTTTTAAAATCAATTATTCTATAAAGTTTTTTAGCCCCAGCCTCTTTATGTCTAGAAGTAATTCTACCATTATTATTTCTTCCAGCACTTCTTGGAAGTTTTATTAATAGCCCTCTAACACTAGCTTTTGATGTAATATCAGAAGTATCTAATGTAGTCATAAACCTTCTAGAAGGGGTGTACGGCTTATATGTTTTAATTGCCATTTTTTTTCCTTAAACCGATAAACTATCTATTTTTGCATCTTCAGGTAGTTGTACATAAAACTTTTTATAACTAGGTCTTTTTCCTACAATACCTTTGAATTTTTTAACTTTTCCATTCATTCTAAGAGAATTTACTTTAATTGGATTTACTCCAAAGTACTCTTTGAAAATTTCTCTTAAATTATTTTTAGTTAAACTTGGAGCAGTTTGAACAACTATAACTCCAGTCTCTTGTAATCCTAAACTCTTTTCAGTATAAATAATTGATTTTATATCTGTAATATCTGCAGCCATAATTAACCCTCTTTTACTATGTTTTCAAATACAGCTTTTTCAATTACCACAGAGTTATATACTGATAACCAATATGCGTTTAACTCTTTTTTAGTAATTACATTTACCTTTTTTAAATTTCTAAAAGCTAAATATGTTTTTTCATCTAAGCTATCTACTATAATTAATGTATCTTTAGTATTTAGTTTTGATAAGAAATTAACTGCATCTTTAGTTTTACCAGAATTTAATTCAACTTTATCTACTAAAAACAGAGCATTTTTATTTGCTTGTTCATTTAAAGCGTAAGCTAAAGCTAATTTTTTCTGCTTTGTATTTATTTTTTGAGTATAATTTCTCTTAGTTGCACCGTGTGCTTTACCACCACCTGTAAATAGTGGACTCGTCATACTACCAGCTCTCGCTCCACCTTTACCTTTTTGTGCCCAAGGTTTCTTACCACCACCAGATACATCAGATCTAGTTTTTGTATAAGCAGAGTTAGCTCTAAGACTTGCTAAATATGATTTAACATATAGATATAAATTATGAGAGTTTATCTCAGAATATCCTGCAGGTAAATCTAATTCACTTGCTTTTTCTAAATTTTCATTTAAAATTATTGCTTTACTCATTATACTACCCTTATTCTACCAAGTGAACCATTTGCACCTGAAACTGAACCTTTAACAACCAAAATATTGCTCTCTTTATCAAAAGAGATAACTTCATTTTTTACAGTTGTTTTTGTGTTTCCGTGATGTCCTGGCATTTTCTGTCCTGGTTGAACTCTACCAGGCCATTCACACATACCGATTGAACCACCGTGTCTATGAAATCTTGAACCGTGACTCGCAGGTCCACCAGCAAAATTCCATCTCTTCATAACACCGGTAAAACCTCTACCTTTTGTATTAAAAGATGTCTTAACTATTTTAGCATTTTCAATTGGAGAAAAATCAATTTCACCAACTTCAGTATTTGCTACTTTTACTGTTAAGAATCTATTAAATTCTTTTGAAAGACTATATTTTTTTTGTTGTCCTTCAATAGCTTTATTAAATTTTTTACCAGAAGAGTATGCAATAATTGCTACTCCATCTTCTAGTATTTCACAAACTTTTGTCTCTTTTACTTTTAAAAGTGTTACAGGAATACTAGGAACATTAATAGTTCTGCTCATTCCAATTTTTTCTACCACAAATTCCATTCTATCCCTTTACTTATTACCCATTGATCTAACTTCAACATCAACTTCAGGAGCTAAATCAAGTTTCATAAGCGAATCTACAGTATCAGGAGTTGCTGATACAATATCAATAAGTCTTGTATGAATTCTGATTTCAAACTGTTCGCGTGAGTCTTTATTAACATGAGGAGATTTTAAAACTGTATACCTTTTGATTTTCGTAGGTATCGGAATTGGGCCTTTTATCTCAGCACCAGTTCTCTTTACAGCTTCAACTATAGAACCTATACTTTTATCAAGTACTCTATGATCATAAGCTTTAAGCTTTAATCTAATTTTTTCCATTTTTACCCTTAAAAAGAACTCGTCAAATCTATTTTGACTGATTTTTTTAAAGCGCAATTGTAATATAATTTAAGGTTTTAGTCAATGGTTTTTAAGTTTTACAGAGTAAATAGTATGATTTTATTTCCTTTTTAAAAGGAATAATTTAAAAAATCAAAACTCATATTTTAGTTTAATTAAATAAATATATCAAACATAATAAAATTGATTTAAAATAATTGTTAGCATAGAAGTTCTCCCTCCCAGATACCTACGGCACACAACTAATTAAATTGCTCTGCTGTGTTCCCACCCTGAAGCATTACTCTAAAGAGTCATTGCATAAGTCTGAAAGGAAGAACAAGATTATATAGATAAAATTCTTTTATTTCAATTAAAACTCATAGATATATTAATAATTTTAATGTAGAATAAATTCTAGAGAAAATTTTTTATAATGGAGAGTTAAGAAGAAACCTATCAATTGGCGGATTGACGGGTAACTTAGTTTAGCGACTAAAAAATTCTTCTTAGTCTTTCGGTTTAATTTTTACATGTTTTGGTTTTACTTTTACATGTTTAGTCTGAATCATCTGTAACCTCCTATATTAAAGTTACAAAATATAATATCAGAAATGCAAAAAATAATTTTAAAATTTTGTCTAATTTTTAATCAAAGTCTTAAATTCTAACAGGAATTTTATTATCTCCTAAGTATTTTTTTAAATCCATTATATCTATCTCTTTAAAATGAAAGATACTAGCAGCAAGTGAAGCGTCAGCTCCATTTATAAAAGCTTCTTTAATATGATCCATTGTTCCAGCCCCTCCACTTGCAATAACTGGAATATGTAACATTTCCGAAATTTTTTTAGTCACTTCAATATCAAATCCAGTTTTTGTGCCATCTGTATCCATTGAAGTTAAAAGTATTTCTCCAGCACCTCTATTTTCTACTTCCTTTGCCCATTTATAAGCATTTAATCCTGTATCAATTCTACCACCATTTACAAATACATTATAACTCTCACCTACTTTTTTGACATCAATTGCAATTACAATACATTGAGTTCCAAATCTCTTTGAACTCTCATCTATAAAATTTGGATTTTTAACAGCAGATGAGTTTATACTAACTTTGTCACATCCCACATTTAAAAGAGCGTAAATATCATTAAGTTTTCTAATCCCACCACCAACAGTTAAAGGAATAAAAACCTCTTTTGCAACAGCTTTAACGATATCTACAATAGTATCACGTTCTTCGTGACTTGCTGTGATATCTAAAAATGTTATCTCATCGGCTCCCTCTTGATTATACCTCTTAGCTACTTCAACAGGATCTCCAGCATCTTTTAAACCTATAAAATTTACACCTTTTACAACTCTGCCATCTTTAACATCTAAACAAGGTATTATTCTTTTTGCAAAATATTCCATATTTATCCTAATATATTCATCTCATCAGAGTATTTATCGGCTGTGAATTGCTCAAAATTTGCTTTATAATATTTATAATGAGGTGTATTTTGATGTCCTTTTAACTTATCCTCATTTTCCCAAGTCTCAACTACCACAAATTCTATTGGTTTATTTTTTAATTGATATATATTATAAAGCAGACACCCATCTTCTTCTCTTGAGGCTTTAATCATAGTTTCTAATAGAGCCTTTAATTCTACAATATACTCACCTTTTGCAACAAATACAACTTTTTTTGTTATTTCCATAATATAATCTCCTAATTTTCTTAATTTAAATTTTTTGATATTATAGCAATTGCTAATAAAAAATATCTTAGCTAAAAAACTACATTTATAAAATGAATTTAATCTTTGAAAAATTTTTGTATTCTACGATAAGTTGATTTAGTTTTTGCTCCAGTTGTAAAATTATCAGCAACTAAGGATAAATTTACACTTTTTGAATCAATTAATGCAAGCGTAAATTGACTCAAAAACCTAACTCTTTCCCAATTATAATTAAAATAATTTTTAAGTTCTTTTTCTAAAGTTATTACATTTTTCATATGTTAATTATAGCAATTTTTAACATAAATAAAATTTATAGGCGTGTAGTGAGATTTGCAATAGTTGTCTTATGCTTCGGATATAACGCTTTTATTCCCATATATAGCATTGCACTCCTTACTAACTTTCTTCCTACATCAAAGCCTTTATTTGCAAGTGCAGTCACAATCCTTCTTGTACCATAATATGGAAATACTGAATATATATCATTAATTACATCACTGATAAACTTCTTTACTAGTTCATAATACAATGATGACTTACTAATATTTAGTAATTTGCATTGTGTATTTAATGATAGTTTATGCTCAGTATCAATTAAAGTTTTTCTACTATTAG
>JADGEE010000150.1 GCA_016744535.1 Campylobacteraceae bacterium | reverse complement strand
ATTTTAAATAATATATTTTTAAGTTTTTGATTAAATTATAAATTTGACACTAAAAAATAAAAATAATATAATTACCGCGTTAGCGTTTGGAGCTAATACTAACAAACTCAAACTTCAAGGAGTCTAAATGGCAAATCTAAATGCTTTATTAGAGTTACCAGGTGTTGTAGCAGCTGGAGAATTTTCAAATGATGGTCAATTAATTGATTTAGTTGGAGGTATGACTGTAAAAGCGGGAAAAGTTGCTGCTCTAATGGCATCGGCTAATATGGCATCTGGTAAAATGCAAACAGCTGGGTGGACCTCTCATACTGGAAAAGATGGGTTTGAACCAGCAATAGGTTTTGCTATAAGTGGACCTAAAAAATCTGCATTAATTGTTAAAAATGTAGGTCTGTTTGCAGATAATGATAAAGCTGATTTTGACCAATTATTCAAAGCATTAAATGAACTATAATAGAGACAGGAGATAGAGATGAGTAAATTAAAAGAGTTAATGAGCATTAATGGAGTTGTTGCTGCAGGTGAATTTAATGCTGATGGTAGTTTAGTTGCTTTTGAAGGAAATATTACTGAAGAAGAAGCTGCTATGGCTGCACAAATGTCTCACGCAAATAAAATTATGGCTCAAATGCAAGTGGACGGCTTTACTGCTATGAGTGGTGAAGATGGATGGACTCCTGTTCAAGGGTTTGCAGTAAGTGGCCCAAAGCTGAGTATATGTGTTGGTGGAAACATCGGTGTATTTATTGAAAATTCGTCAGCAAGTTTTAATGAAGTATTTAAAGCTCTACAATCTTAATTTAACTCTAGTTTAATAGATTTAAATTAAAAAAATAAAGAAAGAGATAGTTAATGCAATTTTTAAGTCACGAGTGGGTAAAAGCTTATGGAGAGTTATGGAACAACAATCAAGAATTGGCTAAAGGTTTAAAAAAATTCAATAATCTAATAGAATATAGGTATGAAGATAAAGACTTAGCTCCAGTTCAAATTGATGTAGAGAATGGAAAATGTATTTATGCTGGACCAAAAGTTAAAGGCAGAGAACCTGACTTTGAGATTTGGGCAACTACTCAAAACTGGGAAAATATAATTGCAGGTGAACAAGGTGTAAGATCAGCGATGCTTACTAAAAAACTTGGCTTTAATGGCTCTATGATAACAGCAATGAAATATATGAGTGACTTTCAAAAGAGTATAGAGATGATGAGCCAAATAGATTCAAAAATATAAGGGATTAAATATGAAGAGAATTTTACTAACTCTGCTAATTACATTAAGTATGAGTTTATCTTTATTTGCAAATAGCGGAGAATCAGCAATTAAGACTTTTAAATTAAATGTTGAAATAGAAACTTTTACATCAGAAATGAGAGCAGAATTAGAAAAAGTTGGATATACATATATCGGAATGCACGAGAATATTCAAGATGCTTATCAGAAAAATTTTGGTTCTACAAATATGGAATCACTATTTTTTATGAGTGTTTATAATCCTAAGTTATTTAGTGCTATTGCAAAAAAAACACCAGCAGTAGCAGGGTCTCTTTATCCATTTACTTTTGTAGTTCATAAGAGTAAAAAAGATAAAGATACTTATACATCATATTTAGATGCACCTTTTATTAAAGCTTTAGGGAATTTTAAAGATAAAAAACTTAATGCTATGATTGATAAAGAGTATGCAACAATAGCTAAAATTGTAGCAAAAGTTGCAAAATCTAAAGAGACTAAAAGTTGGATTAGTGTTCCAGATAAATTAGATAATGCTATATATGAGTATAAAGTGAAAATTCCATCAGCAGATAAAGCAGAGAGATTACTATCTTTAGTTGAAGAGCAATTTGATAATTTTATAGGTGCTGGTAAATTTATTAATGCTGGATTTAGAGGTATTAATGGTGATTTAAAGAAAGTTGGAAATGATGATTTTAATCTATATGATGAGTATCTATTATGTAGTTTACCAATATCTTATGCAATCTTTAATGATAATCCACAAGTTGGAGCATTTGCACCTTGTCCTGTATTTATCTATCAAGAAAAAGGTAGTGAATATTTAAATATCGGTGTTTTAGAGATGGATTTATGGCATAAACTAGGTTCAATTACTGATAAGAAAACTATTGAATCTATTGATAAAGGTGCTAAAGAGGTTCAATTTGTTTTAAAATATTCACTTGAACTTGCTTTAAAAACACTTAACTATGAAATAATGATGGAAGAAGATGATGATGATTTATAAAAAAATAATAACTCTATTTTTCTTATTAACAACAGCTCTTTTTGCAAATGATGTATCAGCATATTTAATTTATAAAGATATGAAAACTGTAAAAGAGGCAAAAGAGGCTTTAGCTAAAAATGGTTTCGAAGTTATAGGAGAATATAATCCAATTAAAGATAAAAATAATTTAATTGTTTTTACTCATCCAGATCTTAAAAAAATGGCATCTAAAGAAAATAGAGCATTTTCAGCTGTTTTAAAACTTTTAGTATTAGAGGGAAAAGGCTCAAAAGCTACGAATCCTGAATACTTTTTAAAAGCTATGCTTCAAAGTGATTATGATGCTAAAGTTGGAGCTAATATAACTTCTCTTTTAGGCAAAGCTTTTGGTAAATCAAAAGGTACTAAACACCTATTAGATGATGATAACTTAGAGCATTATCATTTTATGTTTGGAATGCCATATTATGAAGATTTAGTTAAAGTTGCATCAGGTGATAAAGCTAAACTTATTAAGAGTTTAAAAGCAAATGCAGGAAAAGATCTAATTTTTGAATTAGAGTTAGGTAATGGAACATATTTAGCCGGAGTTAAATTTGCAGGAAATAGAGGTGAAAGCTTTTATACAAGCAAAATCGACCCTAAAGCTAAAAATGTAGCATCTTTACCATATATGGTTGCTATCGAAAATGGTGAAGCTAAAATTATGCACGCAAAATTTTATTTAGCCTTATCTTATCCTCTATTAGAAATGGTTACTTTTATGAAAATTGGGAGTACACCAGGTGAAATAGAAGATTTCTTTAGAAACCTTTTTAAATAATTTACTCTCTCTCTTTCTCCATTAATTATAATTATTTAGATATCTTTATAAAATCAGATAAATAGTCTAATTTAAAATTTTTAAAGCTCTCATCATTTGAAATATCTTCTATAAGTGAAAAAACTCTTACCTCTTTTGCAACTCTTAAGGCTTGTAAAATTATCTCTTTATAAAACTTATAATCAACAAGTATATGTGAAATTAATGCTAAATCAAAAGAGTTATTTCTAAAATTTATCTTTGGTAAATTTGCAATTTGATAGTGTTCTATATTAGTTTCATAATCATATAAAAATAGATTTCTAGCTATATTATTTTGAGATTTATCTTTTAATTTTTTTATATCAAAACTATATATTTTATCAATTGCAACCACATCAATATCTTTTAAATTAGCCTCTGCACAAAATGAATTTACACCACCAGCTATATCTAAAATTTTTTTATTATATAACTCATCTTCATTTAAATCAAAAATTTCTAAATATTCACTATATGTTTTACCAATTAAAGTTATATCATTTAACTTTAAACTCATTTAATCCATCCTTTTATTT
>JADGEE010000149.1 GCA_016744535.1 Campylobacteraceae bacterium | reverse complement strand
ATCTAAAAACTATATAAACAATTAAAGTAATTTAATATAGAATAAAAATAAAATAAAATAAAATTTAGGATGGATATGGGCAGTGACTCTAGCCAGATTAGCACTTTAAGACTTGATAAAAAGAGAATTAAAAAAATTGTTGAAGCAAAAACAATTATGCCAACAAAAACGGTTGAAATTTGTTTAAATGAATTTTTTGGTCTAATTAAAGCTGAAATTGCTAAATGTTCTCCAACTATGAGTAAAGATAAAAAGCAAAGCCTCTATTTTTCAAAAATGAAAAGATTTATCTATACAGCATATACTAATTTATATGAGATGGATAGCAAATTTTTTGATGAACCTCTAAGACAATATAAAAAAGATTTACAAGGATTAGAAAATATTAATGAGTATGTTAAAGGATTAATGTTAAATATTAGAGCTACTTATCAAAGTGTATATTTGAATAAACAGAAAGATTTTGCATTAGTAGAGAAGTATTTAAAAGCTAGTAAATCAAGGTTATCTGCTTTAAATGCTAATGAGAAAGCTTTAAAAGCTTTGATGACACAAAAAGAGATAGAGTTACAAAATTTATCAAAAAATAGTGCAAAGTATAAAGATGCGGAAGAGATTTTAAAAAAAGTTAAAAGACAGTATGCTGATTTATCATTTGAGTTATACTCATTTAGAGATGAGGTTCAAGCCTTAGCTAGAATTAGAAATGAATTTGAGCAAGTTTTTTTTGAGAGATTTGGTGAAATTTTACAAGAGAGTGTAAAAACATTGGAAAAAGGGCTTTTAAATATTTTAAATCATAAAGCTTTTTCATTAGATTATGATTTATGGAGTAAAGCTAAACAGTCAGAAAATATTAGACAATTTTTTAAAGTAGCAAAGATTGATGGTGGATTTAGCTCAAAAACATATCTTAAATATTTTTTAAAAAACTTAGATGAAAATAAATCTAGTGAAATGCAAGATGATTTAAGAGATATTTTAAAATATTTAGAAAAGATGACTCAAAAAGATATTTTAATACTTATGAATAAAGAGGAAGAGATAGAACACTTTAAATATTTAATTGAGTTAGCTGATAAAGATTATGTAGTAAAAGGATTTACAAGACCATTTAGTGCATTAACTTATTGTCATCAGAGAGATTTTGATTTAATTTTAATTGAGTATTTAATGTCTGATATGGATGCGATTGAATTTTTAGAAGATTTTAAATACGAGTTACCACAAAAAATAGATAAAACACAATTTGGAATTTTTTTAGACAATCCAACAAAGAGAGAAATATTAAGATTTCATAAAATTGGAATAAAGCCATTTTTTACTCCTAAAAGTGTAAAAGATATAGAGTTTGAAGAGAAAATTTTATCTATTTTAAAAGGAGATATTTAAAATTGTGAAACTTATAATTTTATTTTTATTTTTATTATTTATTAATCTATTTGCAGATTCAAAACAGCATATTAATAAAGACCTTTCACATTTAAATTTAACAAAAGAGCAAAAGAAGAGCATAAAAGGTATATTGCAAAAGTTTAGAGATGAGTTAAAAATCTTTAGAGAGTTTAAAGATGATATTAATGAAAAACGAAGAGTTGTCTTTTTAAGTGAGCATTTAAATACAAATGAGTTAAATGAGTTAAATTATAATTTATGTAAAAAAGCAAATTTTTTGGAAAATAAAGTATTAAAAAAACTTCACTATGTTTTAACTAAAAAACAAAAAGAGAAGTTTTTAGATTATTTTGATGATTGGAAAGTGGAATAAAATAACTTATTCCATTTTAAAAAACATCTTTAAATAGATAAATATTTCCCGCTATATAAAATATAGTAATACTCAACATACTTATTATGTTAAGTCTTTTTTCTGCTTTTTCTCTTTTTCTATTATTAAAAAACATTGAAATAGATACTATAAAAATAAATAAAGTAACTGTAATAAAAGTTAATATTTGCACTTTATCAACTAATGTAATTACACTAGTTGTTGGCATATTTGAATCTATTACATATTTATTTCCTATTAACATAAAAATTGATGCTAAAAATAGTGAAACTTTCATTTCGTGTTTACCTCGTATAAAATAGCCTAACCAAGATATAAAAAATGCCAAATAAATTGGAATAAATATATTAACAAAATCTCTTAATCCATCTCTCTGTATATAAATTGTGGTAATTAATTCTGAATAGGAACTTTTTCCATTATTAAGAGAAGGGTCTCCAAAAGTAGTCTCTATGAGATGCTCTTTCTCTTCTAACGTTAAATTTTTAATACTCCAACCATCTATTTTTAAATCTTGGCTTATTTTTGAATTTTCAATATCAGGTATAAATTTTAAATCTGTATAATCAAAATAGGCATCTTCAATCTTTATTTTTAGTTCGTGTCTATCAAATGGATAGTTTTTTAAATTCCAGTTGTTTAAAATTGTAGCTTTAAACTTTTGAGTATTCCAAATCCAATTATCACCTCTTTTCTCTGAACTACTTAATATAAATTTACTATTAGAAATACTCCCTTTTTTTTTATTTTTTATAGTATTTTGACTCCTACGGGAGGTTTTAACTTTATTTTCTAATTGATAATAACTTTGAATATCTTTTAAATTTGTAACTTCTGTTGTTGCATAGGGTTTATACTTATCTGAATTATGTATAAACCAAGTCCAAAAAATTACATCAAAAGAGCTATTTGTAATACTCAAATTATGTAGAGATGTTACAAATATACCAACTTTAGGCTCAATTTTTTTACTCTCATTTATATCTGCAAAAGATAGTGAAAAAAGGGTAAAAATTAACAATAGAATTTTATTCACACTTACTCCTTAAATATTTGAAATTATTATACTAAAAAAGTATGATAATTTAGATATTTATTAAAATTTAGATAAAATTAACTCAAAAAGTTGGTTAATTTGTTAATAGAGTATAGTTTAATTGGAATTTTAATTGGATTTATATCAGGTTTTTTTGGAATTGGTGGAGGAACTCTTTTAGTTCCTATTTTACTTTATACAGGGATAGATTTAAAATCAGCAATATCAATTTCAGTTATGCAAATGGTTTTTAGTTCAATTTATGGTTCATACTTAAATTTTAAAACAAGTTTTTTAAATTTAAAAGAAGGAATTTATATAGGTATAGGTGGATTTTTAGGAGCATTATTTAGTGCTATTTTTGTAAAGCTTATGCCAGAAAAAATTTTAGGAGTAATGTTTTTAAGCTTTGTTGCATTTGCTATTTATAAATTTATAAAAACTCCAATAATACAAAAACCAAAAGAGTTAAAAAATAGATTTATACTTATTATTATAGGTGTTATTGTAGGACTCTTAGCAATTTCCATTGGTGTTGGAGGTTCACTAATTATTACTCCTATATTAGTTGGTTATCTGTTTTATGATGTGAAAAGGGCTAGTTCATTAGGGCTTTTTTTTGTAATATTCTCTTCAATATCAGGTTTTATCTCATTTGGTATTTTAGGTTATATAGATTATTATGTTGGAGCTATTTTAGGGTTTAGCTCATTAATTGGTGTATATTTTGGAATTAAAGTTAAAAATAGTACAAATGTAAAAAATTATAAAAACTTTTTATTAGTTTTATATATATTTA
>JADGEE010000059.1 GCA_016744535.1 Campylobacteraceae bacterium | reverse complement strand
CACTCAAAATCTATGGAGTGGCTTGATAATCGTTTAGCTATGTTTTTTGTAAATCTTAATATTCGAGGTTGATATACTATTTAGTCAGTGTCAATTTTTATGCTATTTTAATATATTTTAAAATTTCTTTCTTAAAAAAACTGGAAATTTAGGAATTTTATTTTTAGTAAATCCATTATATTTAAAAGTAATAATACTTCCTATTTTTGGAGGATTTTTCCGCTCAATATCACTAAATCCACTTCCTATATAAAATTTTTTATGATTAAATTCTACTAAAATTGAACCCATAAAACCTTTATATTTACCTCTACCTTTTCTATATCCAATAACTTTTGCTTCTGCGTCAAAATATGGTTTTAATTTAAGTAAATTTTCACTTCTACCCATTTCATAATTTATAAAAGGATTTTTAACCATAATACCCTCTGCACCATTTAAAATTAAATTTTCAAAAATATATTTTAAATGCTCTAAATTTTTACAAGTTATTTGAGGAATTATTTTTATATATTTATTAATATTTGTTTTTAGGTAATTCTCTATTTTAGAGAGCCTTTTAGTAAAATTGCCATCAGCATTTGGAACTTCAAATATATTATAAGTTAAATTATTCCATCTCTTTCCACTTTTGACAATAGAAATAATATTTTCAAAATTACCTCGTCTTGTCCACAATTCACCATCAAGCTCAAAATTTGGAAAATTTTTAGTAAAAAAATCTGGTGCATTAAAACTATTTCCTTGTCGTGAAAGTAATTCATTACCATTCCAATATGCTCTAACTCCATCTAACTTCTCACTTATAAACCAATTTGTGACATTTATATCTCTATTGTAAACTTTTGCTAATTGAAGAGGTGATGCTGATAAAAAAGTAAAAAAAGTTATAAGAAAAACTATTATTTTTAACATATAAATTATTTTTACTTTGTTTTTACATTTAACTCTAATTCATCTTTAAGACTTTGAATATCACTTTTTGACTCTTTTAAATATTCTAACTTCTCTTTTTTCACAGTTTTTACTTGTTTAATATTATTTGTTTCTATATGTTTTACTCTACTTTCACCCTCAAAAACACCTCTCTTCTCAATCATAAACTCTTTAGCAACAACTTTACCTGTAACTTTTCCTTCTGCTAAAATTTCAATAAATTCAGAATCAACCATTCCTGAAAATTCTCCATTAACGATAACTTTATTTGCATATATTTCACCATTTACAACTCCACTTTTTCCAATTGTAACCATACTTTTAGAATGAATTATTCCCTCAAAAATACCATCAATATGCAAAGTACACTCTAAATCCATTTCACCTCTTACTTTTGTACCCTTTGCAATGATTGTAGCTCCTCCACCTGAGAGTTTATTAGGTTTACTAAAAATTGACATTCCACTCCTTCTTCATTATATAACATATACTTTTTTCATATTTTCTATTTTATCTAAATTAAAAATAAATTTGTAGTATAATTTAAAAGAAATTTATTTTCAACAAAAGGTGATAAGATTATGAATAAAACTTTAATAATTGGTGCTGGTGGAGTTAGTAAAGTAGTGCTTTATAAGTGTGCTATGAATATTGATATATTTGGTGAAATTACACTTGCAAGTAGAACTTTGAGTAAGTGTGAACTTATAAAGAATGAAGTAAAAGAGGATATCGGAGTTGATATTAATATAGCTAAAATTGATGCAGATAATGTTCAAGAGTTAGTTAAATTAATTCAAGAAGTAAAACCTAATATCGTTGTAAATGTAGCACTTCCATATCAAGATTTAACAATTATGGAAGCTTGTTTACAAACAAAAGTTCACTATTTAGATACTGCAAATTATGAACATCCTAATAGTGCAAAATTTGAGTATAAAGAGCAATGGGCATTTAATGATAAATTTAAAAATAGAGGAATTTTTGGACTTTTAGGGAGTGGTTTTGATCCTGGGGTTACAAATATATTTTGTGCTTATGCTCAAAAACACTATTTTGATGAGATTCATAATATTGATATTATGGATTGTAATGCTGGTGACCACGGTTATCCTTTTGCAACAAACTTTAATCCTGAAATTAACTTAAGAGAAGTTAGTGCAAATGGTAGATATTGGGAGAATGGCGAGTGGATTGAGACAAAACCAATGGAGATAAAAGTAATTCACGACTATCCAGAAATTGGTAAAAAAGATTCATATTTGCTTTATCACGAAGAGTTAGAATCACTCTCAAAAAATATTAAAGGCTTAAAAAGAATTAGATTTTTTATGACTTTTGGGCAAAGTTATTTAACTCACATGCAGTGTTTAGAAAATGTTGGAATGCTTAGAATTGATGAAGTTGATTATAATGGAGCTAAAGTAATTCCTATTAAACTTTTAAAAGAGCTTTTACCAGATCCCGCAAGTTTAGGACCTAAGACAAAAGGTAAAACAAATATAGGATGTGTGATTGATGGTATTAAAGATGGTAAAAAGAGAAAAATTTATATCTATAATATATGTGACCACGAAGAGACTTTTAAAGAGACAAGAAGCCAAGCTGTAAGCTATACAACAGGAGTTCCTGCGATGATTGGCGCAAAATTAATCTTAGAGGGTAAATGGGGTGGCAAAGGCGTGTTTAATATGGAGCAACTTAATCCTGATAATTTTATGGATGAGTTAAACAAGCAAGGATTACCTTGGAAAATAATAGAAATGGATGTATAAAATGAGCAAGTTAATAATTTTTTTAGTTTTAATTTTAAATTTTAGTGGTTGTGGAGTTGGCTCAATAGTTGCATTACCAGTTAGAGTTACAGCTGATGTTGTGGATATTGTCGTACCTGAAACAGTATCAGAAACAATACATAATGTAGGGGATACAATTGAGGGGGTAATTCCATTTTAAAAAAAGAGAAAAAATTCTCTTTTTTAAATTGAAATACTACTCACTTATAGTTCTAGTTGTAGTTAAAATATTACAATTCGTAGATCTATCAGAACAATCTACAAATGTGTTTGAATTACCTGTACTATTTGTTTCAAAGATACCAACATAAGTAACACCTGTATCTTCACTATATAAATACCACTTAGTTGCATTATACTCGTAATTATTATTATTACCTCTAAATGATAATTTTGCAATATATTTCTCTACTCCAGTTGTTCCATCATATATATCCATATTTTTATAATCTGTACTAAGTATAGGAGCAGTTGTCACACCACTTGGTCTATATGATAAACTTGCTTTTTTATTACTTACTGAAGATAGAATTTGAATACCATCAGTAGCTAGTCCACCTGCAAAATCTGGATGCGTAGCAGACACAGTTATTAAAGTACCATTTATATCATATCTACTAGGAATTGCATTTGCTACACTATCAGCCCCATCATCACTTATTATGTTATAAACTACTAATGCTTCTTGAGAACCAGAACCATCACCATCTGCATCTATCCACTCACTCTGATTTACATCATTAATAGTAGCTAAACTTAAATTATACTCTGCTCCACTTGTAGTAGGATTAATTAACAGTACATTAAATAGTGGATAAATTACAGTTGTAACATCTGAACTAAGACCATCAGAACCCACATTAAAAAGTCTAATTTTTGTCTCATTTACTTCACTACCAATTGTCGTATAATTGCCACCAACATGTACAGCAGCCACAGAACTTACATTTAAATCTTGAGGTCTAATAGTAACAGCTGTATCAGTTTGAGAAAATAATCTTGTAAAAGATAAGTTTGCTTCATCAACATAAGTTAAATGAACTTCTAGTGTAGTATCTACAGCACTTACAGTTAAATCATTATTAGAAGTTCCAGTAACAGTTGGAGCACTTGGTTTTGTATAAGAGTATGTAATATCAGTACCTACTGTTGAACTAGTAAATCCATTAGTAATAACTATAGATTTAGTAGTTGCACCAAATCCTGTTTCACCGAAGTCAGCAAATGTAAATGGATCAATTAAAATTTCATATCTCTCTGCCCCACCACTTACAGATGTAAACTGAGCACTCATATTAGAATCCCCTATAGAGATATTATGCATAGATGTATCTAACCCACTGCTTGAGCCTACATTATCAACTATCCACTTGTTAAATACATAATTAGTAGTAGTCCCATCTGTCATATCATAAGTTGTTCTAATTACTTTTTCTCCACTATCTGCTGAAGTTGCAGTATTAATAGTGTAAGCAGTCATCTCTGAATCCGTTCTCACCCAATAACCATTAAATGCAGATATAAAATATAAATCTTCAGAATCAAACCACTCTGATGTATTAGTTGTTTTACTGAAGTTAATTGAAACATAACTACCATTTCTAAAAGTTAATATCCTAGAAGGTATAGTACCTGCAGGTGTTGCACTTATAATATCATAAAGTGGTCCACTTGTAGGCATATCAACAGACCATACAGTATTTACATTTAAGTCATTTGAACTAGAGTATCCAGCAACTCCACCAGATGCACCTGATAAATCTCCTCCACTATTTAATGGAGCTTGAGCTAAATCTGCTAAAGTAAATACATTAGAAATAACACCTTTTAGGAAAGTACTATTTACATCTGTACTATCTGTTACCCAAGGTGAAGCCATTCTCTCTGTAGAAGTTAAATAAAGAGCATCTGTTAATACATCATTTTTATCTGTTTGTGAAAGAATAGAATATTTACTAGCACCAGTTAAATTATGATCAGTTACATTTGATTCAGACAACATAAGAGTTCTACTATTTGCTACGAAATATGTATAGTTATTATCCCCACTATCCCTTGCACCACCACTATTAACCCCCAGAGTTAAGTTCCAATCAATATAAGTGCCAAATTCATTTGTCATATTACCATCTATATTACTAAGATAATGAGCATTACTTATAACTACAGCAGGCGCAGCAGTAGTAGCGACAGCCATATTAGTTGTAGTAATAGCTCCTTTAGCATATACATTACCACTTGTATCAATTACATGAACTGCACTATAATTACCATCTTTTTTAATTATATAAGGTGTAACATAAGTATTTTCTCTAACACCTATTCTTAAATACTTATCATTATAAGCATCTCTTGTAACACCATTAGCTGTACACTCAGTTGGATTGCTTCCATCAGCTGTGACATTTCTCTCACCTTTTGCTCTAAGTGCTATTAATAAACTATCATCTGTACCATCAAAATCACTATCAAATTGAGTAATATTATAATCTCCTCCACTTGTATGTAAACAAGCTTGATTATACATAGCCGTTATTACATTTCTTGCTAAAATACCTAAACGAGTGGCAGTAACACCACTAAGACCAGTTGTAGCTACACCAGATAAGTTTACATCTACACCAGTAAAGCCACTAAATAAATCAGGAATCTCAATAGTAAATGTTCCAGCACCTACCCTATCAAAGAAACCTCTATTCAATCTAATAGCGATAGCACTCTCACCTAAGAGCGTTGAACCTTCATTACCTAAATAATTTCCACCAATTGTTCTTGCTGTTATTGCAGTTGGAAGACTTGTATTAAATTCTACTTGAGTATCAGCTATAATAAGTACATCTGTATTAGTTACCATTGGGTAAGCTCTAATTGGTACTTCAGATAGAGTTCCATTTGCATCAATAAAACTATTTATAGACTCAGCAGTAACAAGAGCAGTACCTCCCATAAGTTCAATTGAATTCATTGCTGTATCGTCCATATCTCCAACTGTACCTTTAAAATTAATAAAACCAGCAGTACCAGCAGGAATAATTATTCCACCTTGTGAGTATTTAATATGACCTTTTGGTAGAGCTGTTAAGTGCCATCTATCATCTAATATAGATAAATCACTAACTCCAACATCTTCATCTCTAACTGTAACTGACATATTTAAATCTATACTAGAGTTTAAATTTAATCTATACCAATACGCTTCACCTTTTTCAACTGTATTTACATTTGCACTAGAATCTTGTAAACCACCATCACTAATTACAACATCACCTGTTAAGTTAGCTTCATATGTCATCCAAGATTGACCAGCAGCATTAAATTTAGCTACTGTATAATTTGAATCCGTACTAATTGGTAGCTGTGCGTTTCCATTTAAATACAAATTTAAACCAGTAATACCAAATGTGGTATTTAAATCATCACCAACACCAGCTCCATTATTAGATGTATTAAACTCTAATAATTGATTAGTTGTTGGTCCAACACTACTACCACTTGGATCATTTAATATATAAGATGTACCGTTTACTACCGTCATAGTATAAGATGTATTATTTGAGTCATTTGCATCAAGATATAGAGTAAAAGATTTACCTAAATATTGATTATGAAAATCTAATTCTAAAATAGAGTCAGTTGTAGTATCTGTACCATCTAACTTTATTACCATAGTACCAGATGGCATACTAACAGTTGAAGCAAGATTCATAAAATCTACACTTTGAGTAAATTCAACAGCAGGTTCCCCAACATTATTTATAGAATAACTACTATGAGCTAATAGTTGACTCCAATAACTACTTTTTGCTGTTATTGAAAATGTAGCATTATCCTCTGGTCCTACACCTATTGTCATAGTTGAATTGATTTCAGGTGAAACATTATCAGCAGTACTAGTATTCCACGATAATGGAGAGTAAATATCCCCATTATATGTATTTGTACCAGGAATAGAATCTTGTGCAGCTACTGTAGTTGAGGTACTACTACTTGTAGTTACCGCACTACCTCCTGGATAACCAACTAAAACCCACTGTTGATTTTCAATATTAATCTTTTGAGTAGTACTATATCCCGCATTTGAACCATAACCAGCAAATACAACACTTGAGCTTAAAGCTAATGCAGCTACTAAACTAATTGACTTTCTCATTTTATCTCCCTTTTTTTAAGTTTATTTTTTAACTAATGTTAAATTTTTATTGGGAAAAGTTCCATTATCTAAATCATTTATATTAGGAAAATGACCTTTATAACAGTTTCCCCCTTGACCTTTTACATAAAAAGCCTCTCCTGTAGCTAGTACAGAAGAAATCTCTAAGAAAAATTTATAATCCGTATCAGGCAATTGAAACGAATTTAAATCTATAGTTCTTTCAACATCTCTATTTATAGGAGCCCTATAGTATAACGATAAAGTATAAGGTGTTAAAGTCCTAAAGTAAATTAAACCATTTGAAAAAGATGATTCACCCATTGTATGCTTTGCTACTGAAAAACCATCATTGGTTGTACAAGCATCTGCATCATTATCAGGTCTTGGTGTCGATATAGGACTAGTTGGTATCGGTGTTGGTGTAACACCACCATTATTACTAGTCGGTGTTTGAGTTGGAGTCGGGGTTACATCATCTCCATTAGTTGGAGTTGGGGTTACATCATCTCCATTAGTTGGGGTTGGGGTTGGCAGAGGACATCCATCAGTGCCATCTCCAGCTACTAAAGGACAAACATCATTTTTATCAATTATGCCATCATCATCGCTATCAGGACAACCACCATTTTCTATTGTTCCAAAATTATCAGGACAAGCATCTTCAACATCTGCTATACCATCACCATCCCTATCAGAACAACCGTCTTCATTAACCAGTGTTCCTATTGGCGTATTTGGACACAAATCATTATCATCCTCTACACCATCACTATCAATATCAATACTACATCCAAATTCATCTACGACTGAACCTAAAGGTGTATTTGGACAACGGTCTATGTCATCATTGACCCCATCCGCATCTGAATCTAACAGTAAATCCGATAATTTTAATTTAAATTCAGCTTTACACATATCAGTTTCCACCTCTAAGTTATAAAAATAGTTAATATCAACTCCTGTTAAAGCAAATTCCATACCCACTATCTCTTTTGCTTTATCAGGAATGACTACTGTTTCGTTATTTTCTCTCTGCTCTTCTCTTATTACATTGATAGTTTTTATAAATTTTGAAAACTCTCTATCTCCCTGTGTATTATATCGGAATAAATTTAAATTTATTAATAGTTTTTTATCATCTTTTTCAAAATTTACAAAAGAACTATCATTTATAAAAGTATTTTCCCCACACTCTGACGGAGTTTGTAAATCTAATTCAGCTAAAACATTACCATCATCAAACGGAAAAATTTTACTAATAGAAGTAATACCAGAGCTTATATTGTTAATATCAATATTTCCATTTGCAACATCAGCATCATTATCAACTGGTAAAACTCTTATACCTATTGATTTAAGCACTTTTTGATTTACACTATTAGCTACTAAATTAATTATACTTTCTCCTGGATTTGCTCCATAAACTAAAAGATTTACACTCTTTTCATTTTTATTAGATACTACATCTGTTATAAAATCTACAATGAAAGGATTAGTATTATCTATATTAGTTTCTATACTAGAGTTATTATCTGGCATATTTAAAATTTTTGTTCTAATGCTTTTAGTCTCTCCTACACTTATCATAACACTATTATTACTAATGAGTATCTCAGGAGTAGCTCCAGAACTGGAACTAGAACTACCTCCGCCTCCTCCGCCACAACCTAGGAAAAAGAGTATGGCAAATACACTAGAAAACAATTTTTTCATATTAACTCCTAATTAACTATATCTATTCCAAGCATTGGACTATCAAAATCATATCTTCTATAATCAAAAAATATTGGTTCTGCCCAATACTTAAACCACTTATCTTCATCACTTGTATAAACCATATGAATTCTATTTTCGCTATCAAGTTTTATAGCTTTAAACTCTCCAAATTTTCCGCTTCCAACTTCTGGGGTCTCTACTATCCACTCATTGCTCTTCTCATATAGCCTTCTTGCATATCTAATTTTATCACTTGAATTAAAGATTACTCTAGGTGAATTATAGTGATCAAATGTATAATCAATTCCCGTGATATTAGTAATAGGCTCATTAAAACTTATACTAGATGATGTCCAAGTAAAACCACTTGGCTCTCTTGCTCTTTCTACGTAAAAAATATCATCTGATGGAGTATAGTAGATAATAGCAGGTCTATTTGTTTTATCGAGCTTTAATATAACACCCCTTTCATCTCCTGTTGTACCCTTAATTTTTTCTACATTAAATTTATCTCCATTTCTTGATGCATAAAATAGACCATTTACATTATCAGTTTTAGTATTATCCCTAATAGTTGAAAATGATATTCTTGGTTGATTATATATATTTAGTGCTAAAGATAGAGATTGAACATGATTTGCTGTATCAATAGTTAAAATATCTTTAGTAAAATTTAAATCTTGTGCTAAATTCATACTAGAGTATGTCAAATATATTCTATCTGTAACTGGAGAGAAATAAGCTATATAGATTACTCCTTTTTCATTATCTACTGCTACATCTAAAAACTTATCATTTGAATTATAGAGTTTAGTTAAATTATAATCTATGATATTAAAGTGTGAAACTCTCTTATTTATCCAATTATTTGAATTATTTTTATACCAAAGTTCAATATTTTCATTTTCAAGTGCTACAACAATTGGTTTTCCAAAATTGTTATTAAATGGTGAAAGTGCCACTTTTGCGCCAAGTCCACTATTTGCTTCAGTTGTAGCTGGACGAATATTTTCACTATTCCAAGTACCATTGAAGTATGAGTATTTTAGTTGAGTATCTTTAGCATCATAGTGAACTACGTGTAACTCTTTTCTACCATTTTTTTCATCAACTTCTAAATCTAAATATTTTCCTGCATTTAAATTTTTAGCAGGGTCTTTATCATCAGGTGTTGCATCAGGAGTATCACTTACTTGCACTACAAGTGGAGTTCCTGTGGTTGTTAAATTAACATCATCTTTATCTCTATACACAGGAGTTATAAAGACATACCCTATTCTATCATTAATAGATTCTATGCTAACTTTATTTTCACCACTAGTTAAAGTAGATGGTGTTTTGATAATTTTATCTGCATTTCCTTGAGGATTTGAAATATCAAATTCAACATTACCTTGGCTAAGTGAACTTAAAACTCCACTGTTATCGATTGCAGTTATATCAAATGCTCTAACACCACCTTTTTTATCAATTGTAGCTCTTGTTGGAGATAATGAAAGCTCAGCAATATTTCCCATTGTATTTACAACTTTTAATGGAATTTGAATAAAATCTTGTTCAGTTGTATTATTTTCTAATATTCTCTTAACAATAGCTGTTATAACTGTATCACCGACCTCTTTTCCTTTAACAATCCCATTTGCATCAACAGTTGCAATATTTATATTTGCACTATCCCACTCCATTACAATTTGATTATCAATAGAAGAACTTGTAATCTCTTTTGTATAATCATTTATAATTACAGGAGTTAATTTAACGCTTCCATTTAACGCAACTTTTGGGGTATTTGGAAAGACATCAGCAATTATTAATTTATCCCTTTTAATACTAGATGTACTTGTAGAATCTCCGCTTGAGCCTCCACCACCACACCCAATTAAAAACGAGGCTAAAATTAAACTAGAAAAAATCCTCTTTTTCATTAAAATCCTTTTAGATCGACAGTTTTTAAAAAAAATTAATATGATAATATCTATTTTTTCCTTATGTTTATCTCTTTCTAAAGCTAAGAGCTTCTAAAATATGTTTTTTATCGATAGATTCTAACTCATCTAAATCTGCAATAGTTCTTGCTACTTTTAAAATTTTATTTATGCTTCTAAAACTAAGTCCAAAAGTATCTATTGCTCTATCTAAAATCATTTTAGAGGAGTTATCTAATTTACAAAATTTATCAATTTGGGCTTCACTCATTTTTCCATTTAAATCCTCTTGTCCTCTCTGTTTTTGCATCTTAAAAGCTTTTAAAATTAAATCAAACATCTCATTTGAAGATAGCGTAGCTCTGTCTTCTGGAGTTATTTCACTCATTTGGATAAATAAATCAATCCTATCTAAAAGTGGTTCAGATAATCTATTTTTATATCTTTTTATTTCAACTTTAGAACATCTACACTCTTTTTTATTGCTAAGTAGATTTCCACAAGGACAAGGATTTTGAGCTGATATAAATAGAAATTTTGTCTCATATTCTATTTTTGAATTTACTCTTGAAATTAAGACTCTATTATCTTCAAGAGGTTCACGCAAAGCTTCTAAAATATTTTTAGGAAAATGTGGAAATTCATCAAAAAATAGCACTCCAGTATTTGCTAAGGCAATTTCACCAAGTTTTGCATTTCTGCTTCCACCTCCAAAAATACTTGCTCTAGTTGATGTGTGATGAGGACTTCTAAAACTTCTAATAGCTCTAAAATCAGGTTCGTTTCCATCTAAGGATGAAAGTTTTGCACTCTCTAATATTTCACTTAAAGTAAGTGGTGGTAGAATATATCTAAGTCTCTTTGCTATCATACTTTTACCGCTTCCAGGACTTCCCTCAAATAATATATTATGAAATCCAGCAGATGAGATTAAAGCAGCGCGTTTTGCTACACTTTGCCCTTTAACATCTAAAAAATCTAATTCAAAACTCTTCTCATAAAAAAATTTTTCATCATTTACTTGAATATTATTTAAATTTAAATCATTACTTTTAACTACAAACTCTTTTTCATCAAAATTATCTCTATCTTTGGATGTAAAAAACTCTATTGCTTCATTTAGAGAAGTAACTCCAATAATTTCTAAATTTGGAATTTTAGATAATTTTTCAACACTCTCTTTTGGAACTATAACTCTATTTAATAGAGAACTTTTAGTTAATGATAAAACTATCGGAAAAATAGAGTTTGTATCTTTTAAGCTTCCATCAAGTCCAAGTTCACCAAATGCAAAACAGTTATTCATTTCTAAATCAAATTCATATAAACCAATAGATAAAGCTATTGGTAAATCAAAATGACTACCATCTTTTTTAATATCTGATGGAGATAAATTTACAGTAATTTTTAGAGGAGGAAATTTAAAACTATTTGTAAGAAGGGCTGATTTTATTCTATCTCTGGATTCTAAAATAGCACTATTAGCTAATCCAACTATTGAAAAACTAGGAAGACCTCTTGTCATAGTTGTTTCAACTTCAACTTTTGTAGCATCAAAACCAATTATGGTTGCAGAGAGTAACTTTTTCAATTTTTAGCTTTTAATTTTTTTTTCCAATCTTTCTCAAATTTTTTTCTCTTAGTAATTGAAAGCTTTTCTATAAATAGATGACCTTTTAAATGGTCAATCTCGTGTTGAAAGGCAATTGCTAAAAAATCATCTATTATTAAATTTTTTTTCTCTCCAAATCTATTAAAAAATTCAACTTCAATTTTTTTAGCCCTTTTTATATCTTCATAAAAATCAGGTATACTAAGACACCCTTCATTAAAAACAGTTTCACCTTCACTTGAAATAATTTTTGGATTTATAACTTCTAATAAATTCTCTTTTTTTTGACTTCCATCTTCATCAAGAGGATTTATAATTAAGATATTTAAAGGAATTCCAATTTGAATTGAAGCTAAACCAACCCCATTTCTTTTCATCATAGTATCATACATATCTTCAAGTAAAGAGTGAAGTCTTTCATCAAAAGTTTCAATATTTTTTGAAACTTCTCTTAATTTTTTATCAGGGTAAATTAAAACTTCTCTTACCATTTACTTCTATTCCTCACTCTCATTCTCATCACCAGCACAAACTGCTAAGTAAGCATTTGGATTAGCATCTACTTGTTTAAGTGCAGTTAAAACACATTTTACTGTATCATCAGTAGTTCTAATTGGTAAAATTTTAGCTACACCGATACTAATACCCAACTCTATATCTTTATCATCAAAGAAAAAGTGAGCAGCTGTTACTAAATCTTCTAATCTATTAGTAGCTCTTTTTGCATTTTCTATGTCAGTATATTTAAGTACCATAGCAAATATACCATCACCATAATGAGCAATAACATCACTTCTTCTTGATGTTTTCAAAAAAAGTTTTGCAACAGTTCTAGTAGCTAATAAAATACCCTTTTTACTTACAATCTCTTTTGTAACTTTACTCGATAATTTTGCAAAAACAATAGTAGAGTTATGATTAAATTGACTTATCGCTTTTGTCTCTTTATCAATTTGAGAAATCAGATATTTTTGATTATAAAGTCCGCTAAACTCTTGGTCAAATATACTTCCAGCACTAATCTCTTGAATGATAGTGTTACTTTTTGCATATAATTGCTTTAACTCTAAGAGTTGTTTTTTACTCATTCCTAAAACAGTAGAGAGGTCTTTATGTAATGAATTTGCAATGTTTTGAATAGCTAATGGATTTGAAATAGAATCAAGCTCTTTTTCTCTTTTTTTAGAAATTGTAAGCATTTTACTAAAATTATTATATACAGTTGAAATTGTACTTAACATTTTTTTGATATAACCAATATCCTCTTTTAATTTTGTTTCAAGTTGATATAATTGTTCTTCTGAGGAGCTACTAGCCTCTTCAAGTTCCATTATTTCAAATATATGTTTTTTAAAATCTTTTGATTGTTCATCTAAGAGTCTATCAAAATAGAGTTGATAATTATTTGGAGTTGGAGGAATATTCTCCTCTCGCATCCTATCTAAAATCATTTTTGCAAAATTTTCAACTTCCGTTATTGGCTCGTCTAAAGCCCCATCATTTGATGTAGACTCTTGTGTTTCACCAAAGAGTGGTTTATCCCCCCCTGGTTTTTTAGTAACATCTATTAAACCATTATCATCTTGTTTAAAATTAATCATTGCAAACTCTCTCTTTATTTAAAACTTTTATCAAGTACTTTATCTACTAAACCATACTCTTTTGCTTCTTCTGCACTCATAAAGAAATCTCTATCAGTATCTTTTGCAATTTTTTTAATAGCTTGTCCAGTATTATTAGCTAAAATTTCATTTAAAACTTGTTTCATTCTTAAAATCTCTTTAGCTTGAATCTCTATATCAGTTGCTTGTCCTCTAGCACCACCTAGTGGCTGATGAATCATAACTCTACTGTTAGGAAGTGAATATCTTTTACCTTTTGTTCCGCAACTAAGTAAAAACGCACCCATAGAAGCTGCTTGTCCTATACATATAGTGCAAATATCAGGCTTTATATAATTCATTGTATCATATATTGAAAAACCACTTGTAATTACTCCTCCAGGAGAGTTTACATAAATATAAATATCTTTATCAGGGTCTTCTGCCTCTAAAAATAGGAGTTGTGCTACAATAGAAGAAGCAACAGCATCATTAATTTCACCACTTAACATTATAATTCTATCTTTTAATAATCTTGAATAGATATCATAACTTCGCTCACCTCTACCAGTTTTTTCAACAACTATTGGAACATAAGAACTCATTAATTAACCTCTTCTAACTTTCTATTAAGTAGTTTTGAAAGTAATCTATCTTCAATCATTGCCATTTTGATAGCTGGAAGTAGACCCTGTTTTTGATAAAGTTCAAATAATTTTTGAGGCTCTTGACCCATCTGCATAGCTTCATAATAAATCGTCTGCATTAATTCATTTTCTGCAATATCAACTTCCTCTTTTTTTGCAAGAGCATCAATAATAAAAGTAACTTTTACGCTCTTATGTGCTTCACTTTTTAGAGAATCTCTAAGTTCTACTACTTTATCTTTATTATCTTGGTACTCTTTCATCTCATTTTCAGCCAATGCTTGAAGTTTGTTTCTTAAAATTAAATCTGTCTCTTGTTCTATTACAAACTCTGGTAAATCAAACTTAAAAGCTTCTACAAATTTATTAATTAAAGATGGTTTTAAATCATCATTGTATATTTTTGTTCTTTTTTCAGATTGAATCTGCTCTTTAATTTTATTTTTTAGTATTTCAACCGTTGCGTCAACTTCATCAGGAATCATTTTTTTAGCCAATTCATCATTAAGTGCAGGTTGTTCTTTCTCTTGAATCTCATTTAATTTAACTTTAAAAGTAACCTCTTTACCAGCTAAGTTTTCACTTTGATAACTCTCTGGAAAAGTTACATTAATATCTTTTGCTTCTCCTGCTTTCATTCCAACTATTTGCTCTTCAAATCCTGGAATAAATGAATTACTTCCAATTTCTAAATTATGACCATCTGCTTTGCCACCATCAAATGCAACATCATCTAAAAAACCTTCAAAATCAATTAGTGCAAAATCACCATTAACAACTTCTCTATCCTCTTCTACTTTTGTAAATGGAGCTTGTGCTTTTGCTAAACCTTCAATTCTTTCACTGATTTCATCTTCACTAACTTCTATTTCAGGTACTTCTGGAATTAAAGACACATAATCACCTAACTCAATTTGTGGTTTAATTCCAAGGTTAATTTCTATATCAATTTTATCATCACTCTTATCATATTTTGCAACTTGAGGCTCACCAATTAAATCTTCAGCTGTAATTTCTAAATCTTTTATAGCTTTATCTACTAACTCTCTTAGTGATTCATTCTCAGCATCTTGAGCTAATTTTTCTCCAAATCTTCTTTTTACAACTGAAATTGGTACTTTACCTTTTCTAAATCCATCAATTTTCATAGTTTTTGAAGCATCTCTAGCTACTTTTTCAACTTTTTTTGCGATATCATCCATTGATAATGCACACTCTATTTTAGCATTTGCAGTATCAACTCTATTAACTTTGATTTCCATAAAATTGTCCCTTTATAAAATTTAAATTTTAAAATCCAATAATTATACTATAATAACAAAATAAATCTTTATATTCTATAATAATTGATTAAAAAAGTAATGGAGAAATTTTTATGAGTAGAGAGAAAATGGATAATTTAAATTTAAAAGATAATGAGCAAAAAAGGTTTGAAGAAGCTGTAAAGACAATACTCGAAATTATAGGAGAAGATGTAAATAGAGAGGGATTAATTGATACTCCAAAAAGAGTATACAAAGCCTTTAAATTTATGACACAAGGTTACAATCAAAATCCTAGAGATATTTTAAATAAAGCTATGTTTGATACAACAAATAATGAAATGGTAGTGATTAGAGATATAGAGTTTTACTCAATGTGTGAACACCATATTTTACCAATAATAGGCAAAGCTCATATAGCTTATATCCCAAATAAAAAGGTAGTTGGATTATCTAAAATTCCTAGAATGGTTGAAGTTTATGCAAGACGATTGCAACTTCAAGAGCAATTAAGTGAACAAATTGCAAACGCAATAGTAGATACAATAGCACCTTTGGGAGTTGGAGTTGTAATTGAAGCGAGACATATGTGTATGGAGATGAGAGGGGTTCAAAAAGTTCACTCAACTACTATAAGTTCAGCCCTAAGAGGTCAATTTTTAAAACAGAGAACTAGAGAAGAATTTTTTAATATAATAAATAGACCCATAAATAGATATTAATAATGCCATTTAGTAAAATTAGAGCAAAACTAAAAAGCAATGAGTTATCTCCACCGTTTGGCTCAATTATAAAAATAATAGGAAATACTATAATTTCTAATGGATTAAAGCTCTCAATTGGAGATATAGTTAAAATTATTTCACTTGACGATAAATTAAACTCTTTTGGAATGGTAACTTCGTTAGAAGAGGAACATTTCTTTGTAACTCCTTTTGGTTTTGTTGAGGGATATAGAACAGGAGATAAAGTTATTTTAAATAAAAAAGGAATGCAAATTCCTGTTGGGGAATCTTTGCTTGGAAGAGTTGTAAATCCATTAATGAATCCAATTGATGGAAAAGAGGAGATAATTCCTGATAGTTTTTCTCAAATTATAAAACCCCCTCTCGCTGCAATGAAAAGAGGCTTAATAGATGAAGTATTTTCAACTGGTGTTCGCTCAATTGATGGATTATTAACTTGTGGAAAAGGGCAAAAGTTAGGAATATTTGCAGGAAGTGGAGTTGGAAAATCTACTCTTATGGGAATGATTGTAAAAGGAAGTGTTGCCCCAATTAAAATAATAGCTTTAATTGGAGAGAGAGGTAGAGAAGTTCCTGAATTTATTGAAAAAAACTTAAATGGAGATTTAACAAATACTGTGCTTATTGTTGCTACAAGTGATGACTCTGCACTTATGCGTAAATATGGAGCATTTTCGGCTATAAGTGTGGCAGAGTATTTTAAAAATCAAGGTAGAGATGTTCTATTTATGATGGATTCTGTTACTCGTTTTGCAATGGCACAAAGAGAGATAGGATTAGCATTAGGTGAACCTCCAACATCTAAAGGTTATCCTCCATCTGTTTTTGCACTACTTCCTCAATTAATGGAGAGAGCTGGAAAAGAGGAGGGTAAAGGAAGCATTACTGCATTTTTTACTGTATTAATTGAGGGTGATGATATGAATGACCCAATAGCCGACCAAACAAGAAGTATTTTAGATGGTCACTTTGTTTTAAGTAGAGAATTGACTGATTTTGGAATCTATCCACCAATTAATATTTTAAATTCTGCATCAAGACTTATGAATGATATCGTCTCAAATGAGCATAAAAATTCAGCTATGAAATTTAGAAAATTATACTCAATGTTAAGAGAAAATGAGACTTTAATTAGAATTGGTGCATACCAAAAAGGGACAGATATTGAATTAGATGAAGCAATAGATAAAAAATCTAAAATAGAGAGTTTTTTAAAACAAGATGAGAATGAAGTTCAAGAGTTTAATCAAAGTATTCAAAATTTAATTTCGCTTATGTAAAAAAGGGAAAAGTTATAATTTTGTCCTATTACTTATAATAAAAAATATGTGATTAATTTTGTCTAGTTAGTTACTCTTCTATTTCCCATATTTGACACTTAGAAAACTAATGTTACGCTAAGTTTTTTAATATATTCCCTATTATAGGTCTTCTTGACATATTAACAGTGTATTATTAGATGTTTTGAAAGCCCAAACTATGGATACTCTTGAAAAGTCATCGTAACATCAATAAATAAATTATGAGGCTTCTTTTTCTTCCATATTTTTTAATTTATTCATAGCTTCTTTTAATGCGCTAATATATAGCTGTTCTTTAAAATTATAATGGT
>JADGEE010000058.1:387-18317 GCA_016744535.1 Campylobacteraceae bacterium | reverse complement strand
GAAAATTAAAAAAAATTGTTATATATTTTATCTAAAAATATGTTTATCTTTTATAAAAGTGTTTAATTAGTAAACAATAAAATTAAATTTTTATTGTATTATGAATATTATTTAAGTTAAAATTAATTATCTTAAAATACTTAATAAAGAATAAAAATGAAAATAGCATTAATAGAAGATGATATAATTTTATCTGAAATTATTCACGAGTTTTTAATTGAAAAAAATTATAAAGTTGAAGTTTTTTATGATGGAAATAAGGCACTTGAAGTTGTATTAAATAAAAATTTTGATTTATTACTTCTTGATGTAAATATCCCTAATATTAATGGATTTGAGCTTTTAAAAACTATTCGAGAGCTTAAAGATAAAACTCCAACTATATTTATAACTTCTCTTAACTCATCAAAAGATTTAAAATATGGTTTTGAAATTGGTGCTGATGATTATATTAAAAAACCTTTTGATTTAGAGGAGCTTGAAGCTAGGATTGAACATATTAAAAAAATCTATCATAAAGAGCAAAATTTAATAAAAATAAGTACTAATATTAGTTTAAATTTAAAAAATTTAACTATTAAAATAGATGATAAAGAGATAAATATTGCAAATAAAGAAGCTCAAATTTTAAATTATTTATTTCAAAATAGAGATAGAGTAATTTCAATAGAAGAGTTAATTCAAAATATTTGGAAATTTGAATCACATCCAAATAACTCAACTATTAGAACTTATATCAAAAACTTAAGAGCAATTTTAGGAAAAGAGTATATTAGCAATATTAAAGGAGTTGGTTATAGATTTAAAGATATGTGATATAATAATTTGATTTAATAATTTCTATAAAAGGAGTTTTAAGTGCATATTTTAACAATAAATGTAAATGATAATAGTTTTGATAGAGTTATGAATTTTTTAAAAAATGAAAAAGTTGATATAGTAGAAGAAAAAGAGATAAATAAGTTAAATATAGAACAAATTAGCAAAGATGACCCCGATTATCAATATATTTTAGAAGCAAAAAAAGAAAATAATAAATCTTACTCTTTAGAAGAAGTAAAAAAAAAGTTAGGTTTTTAAATGAGAGTTGATGTGGATGAAAAAGCATTAAAGGATTTAAAGAAGATAGATAAATTATATGCAAAAAAAATATTTAATAGTTTTTATGATTTGGAAAACTATCCTAATGTTTCAAATATTAAAAAATTAACAAATTTTTTTCCACCATTTCGTTATAGAGTTGGAAACTATAGAGTTCTTTTTAATGTTGAAAATAATTATATAAAAGTTTATAGGGTTTTGCATAGAAGAGAGAGTTATAAACAAGGATAAAAAATGCAACTTTATAAAATATTAAAAAAATATAATACCTTTACTTGGCTTGTTTTTATTAAATATATTGAAAATATTGAAAATAAAGTTGATAAAAATATTTCTAAAGAAGAACTTATTTTTAATAAAGGATTGAGATTTCCACTTATAGATTTAGTACTTAGATTATCTAATATAGATACTGCTAAATTTAGTGCAAAAAAGACACCAACAAGAGAAGAAATTAATATACTTCTTAGTGAATATAATGAAGAACATTTTAAAAATTTTATTCCAATTTTTGAAAATAGAGGATATGAAATAGCCATAGGTTTATTTTTAGATGAACAGATGAAAGTATCTTATCCACTTACTAATTTACTTGGTAGAATTAATTTATTATTTGAAAATTTTAATTATTTAATTGGAAAATTAACACCTACGGATTTATCACATATAAGTTTGATTTTATTAACAATTTATAATAAAGAGAATTCTTTTTTTTATATAAAAGATGTCAAGATAGTCGTAAATACTTTAAAAGAAATAAATATTTTTGTATTGGAAGAAAACAAAATAGATGATTTTTTTAGTCACTTTTCCACTAATGTAAAAGATTATCGTAAAATAGCTAGAGAAGAATATAATATATCTAATAAAACATTGAAATCATATAGAGTTATCTATGAAAAACCTATAATTAAAAACTTAGAAACTAATCAATTCATAATACCATCTTTTAAGATACTTGTAGAATCTATAACAAAACTCATAATAAAAAAAATGAAAAGTGAAAAATATTTAAATAATATCAACTTTGGAAAAATTTTTGAAGATTATATTAAAAAATTAACTTCTAGTATTTTTGATGATATTCTAGAGTTTAAAGAAGTGGATAATAAAAATAAAGCAGAATTTTTTATAAATTATGAAGACTATAATATAGTGATTGAAGTAAAAAGCTTTATGTTTAATGAAAATGATATATCTTATGAAAATGTAAAATCTATAAATAGAAAACTTGAAAACAATATAAAAAAAGCATTTATACAGATAGAAGAAAGTTTTAAAAGATTAAACAATGCAAAAGAAAAAATAGGAATTATAGTAACTTTTGAAAAAGACTTTATTTTATCTAATTTAAATAATAGTTACTTAAGAAAACAGTTTAAAACATCAAAAACAATTTATCAAAATAATATAATAATTTTATCAATTGATGAGTATGAAGTTTTAATGTCTAATAGTTCAAATAATGTTATAAGAATTTTAAATGAACTTATTTCTTTAGAAGATATAGGACAAAAAGGTAGTGTAACTAGTGCTATATCTCGATTGAAAGATAACAATTTGAAAGAAAAAAATCAATATTTACTAAATAAGAGTAAGTTTAATGAAATTGAACAAAATTTACAAAATTATAATGCCTGAAGCAAGTTTAATTATATTAGCTATAACTTTTATAAGTGTTTATGGCTTATAGTTTTTATCTGTTAGTAATAGAGTAAAGGATTCCCCATCGCCCTAAGCAAATATGAAAAAAAATCACTTATTAGATTTTTGTCAATCTACTTAATATCTTCATTTATTTTACTTGGAGTTATTGCAATTCTATTTTATAAAATAGAGTATTCAAATATACTAAAATATCAACAATATAAGATGGAAAATTTTGCAAAGACTCTCTCTTCAAATATAATAAACACTCATATGCAAAATTTAAATATTAAAAATAAAAAAGATTTACTTTTAAAATTAAAAATTAATGAGTTTAAATTTGAACTATATGACAGTAAGAAATTAGCACTTCTTTCAAAATTAAAAGAGAAAATTGACTTTTCAAAAGATTTTTATATAAAAGATAAAAATTTATATTTAATTGATAAAAGTACATATTTACATTTAGGGGTTAAATATATCGTTATAAAAGAGGATAATTTTTTTCAAAAGATAAATAATTTAAGTGAAAATATAATTATCGCTTTTTTACTTTCACTGCTATTTATATCCATAATTGGATACTTTTTATCTAAGTTATTTTTAGAACCAATTAAAAATGAGATAAATAATTTAGATAGATTTATAAGAGATACAACTCACGAGTTAAATACTCCAATTTCAGCTCTACTTATGAGTATTAATAGCATTAAAAATTCAAATGTAGAAACCAAAAAATTAAAAAGAATAGAGATTAGTGCAAAGCAAATAAGCGATTTATATAGTGATTTAACTTATATGTTATTTTCTGATAAATTACAAAAAGATATTCAAAAGATAAATTTTGAAGAGTTGATAAATGAGAGAGTAAATTACTTTTTTGATTTAGCAAATGTAAAAAATATAGAGTTTATTTTAAATTTAAGTGAATTTTATTTTGAGATAGATGAGAGTGATGCTATAAGATTAATTGATAATTTAATATCCAATGCAATTAAATATAATAAAATTGGTGGCAAAATAGAGATTAATTTAAATAAAAATATTTTAGTATTTAAAGATAATGGAATAGGCATTAAAGAGGAAAAATTAAAAGAGATTTTTGATAGATACAAAAGAGTTAATCCAGAAAAGGGAGGGTTTGGAATAGGTTTAAATATCGTTTTTAATATCGCAAAAGAGTATAATATTAAAATAGGTGTAAGCTCAAAACTAAAAGAGGGAAGTGAATTTAAGTTTTATTTTTAATCTGACATTAGTATTATTTTTTCAAAATAGTATTACAGATAATAGCAACTTATTTTATCTGGGCTGTATTGCAAATAGTTAAAACTTTATTTAAATATTCACTTGTTCCCTTTGTTAAAAATATTATATTTTCAACATCTTTTAACTCTTTTTCTATATCTTCACTTGTAACTATAATTTTTACTTTAGAGTGTTTTCTAATATTTTTTATAATATCAAGTGCATTTAAAGAGTTAAATTTAGTATTTAACCAAAAGTTTGAAGTTAAATAGTAATCCATAAAAATTAAATTTTCATTTTGATAAGTGTAATTTTTTATTTTTTCTTTAGTGTCAAATATATTAATATCTAAATATTCAAACTCTATCTCCATTGCATTTTTTAAAAATGAGGCTTGTTGGGGGTCATCTTCGATAATTGAAATTTTTAATACTTTACTATTTTGATCTTCTATTGAATCTACTATTTGATTTAATGAATCTTTTAATAAAAAGTATTTTTCAGGAATATCTAAAAGTTGAAATTTTTGTAAAATAGTTTTTAACTCTTCTTTATCTTTTGCAAAATTTTTAAAATGATTTATAAAGAGAGAAGTATTATACTCATATCTATCAATAGATTTTAAAAGTAAATTTAATTTTTGTCTATTCCAAACCTCTTTTACAAACTCTCTTAAGAGTAGCTCTTCTTCTTTTTTTAAATTTTTAAAAAATAGTGTTTGGATTTTATAATTTATAATATCTAATATAAAATTTAAATTTTCTAACTTTTCACAATGTCCACTATTTAAAAACTCTTCGATATCTTTTTTTTTAAAATACTTTGTTAAAAAAGAGATAATTGGAACTTCTTTTTTTTTATATCTAAAAAAGGTCGGTTTGGAAATATCAAGCAGTTTGCAAATTATCTCTATCACCTCTTAAATCCTTAATAATTTTTTTTAAACTTTAATTTTACAATAATTTTTTTTTAGTCATTATAAATTAATAGCAATATAATACAATATTTTAATATCAATATATAATAAAAATATCATATTGATATATATGTTGATATAAATTTAAGTCAATTATTATTATAATAGCAACAATAAAATTATTTAAAAATCAAATAATTAAGAGGTTTTAAATGTTAAAAAAATTTATATTTATTTCAAGTATCACAACTTTTCTTTTAGCTTCAAGCAACACTCTAAATGATGATATATTTGATTTAACACTAGAAGATTTACAAAATGTTATTGTAACTTCAGCTTCAAAAATTGAAGAGAGAGTAATTGATGCACCTGCTCGAATGGTTGTAATAAATAAAGAGCAAATTAATAAAAGAGGCTACAAGAGTTTAAATGATTTACTTAGTTCAATTTCAGGTTTTAATGTGTTAAATTATAATAATAGTGGATATTATAACTCTGTTGTTGTAAGGGGATTAAATGGTTCAAACTATTTTAAAATTTTACAAAATGGAATAGAAATTGACCAAACAACAGGGGAGGTTTTAGGAGTTGGTATGAATTTTCCACTCTTTGGAGTAAAGAGAGTTGAAGTTTTATATGGACCAGCATCTGTTATTTATGGTGCTGATGCTATTAGTGGAGTTATAAATATAATAACAGATGACGATGAGGGAGTTGAAGGTGAAATTGATTATGGAGAAGATGGATATAAATACTATAATTTTAGGTTTGCAAAAAAGATAAACAATACTTTTTATAGTATAAAAGGACATTTTCAAGATGACCAAAATTATAACTTTGGTAAAAATTATTCTAATTTATATAACTCAAGTATAGAATATAATGGTGAAGTTTTAGAAAATAGTGATAGAAATTATGATTTTGCACCAAATCACTCAAAGAGTTTAAATATCCGTTTTGAAAATAATAAATTTAGTGGAGGATTTAACTATTCACACTTGAGAAGTTCTACTGCAATGGCAACTATTTCAGATAGTGTTTTATATGAAGATAAAGCAAATTACTATACAAATTTAAAAGGAATTTTTTTAACTCATAATACAAATATGTTTAATGATTATTATTTTAGTTCAACTCTAAGTTATGATTCAAGTGAAATTGCACCAAAGAGTTATTTTAAGAATAGATATACAAATTACGAAGAGGCATATAAATATTCGTTAGGAGAGAGATATAGTTTTGATGAAGTTATAACAAAAAAAATTGATAAGCATAATATTACTGCTGGATTATCATTTGAGAGATATCACTCAATCCCTTTAAGTTATGATTTAGAAAAACCTTTTAACGCTTCAGAAGATAGTGATAAACAGGGATTTTTGTATCCAAATACTGATATACCTGTAAGATTTTATGAGAGCTATTGGAGTAATAGTGCTATATTTATTCAAGATAGAATTAATATTAATGATGTATTAAAATTATCAATTGCTGGAAGATATGATATAAATACAGATTATGAAAATAGTTTTAATCCTAGAGTTGCATTAATTTATCAACAAAATGAGAATATAAATCATAAATTAATATATTCTGAAGCATTTTTAGCTCCATCTACTTATAATAAATTTAAACATTATGGAGCTATTGAAATAAATGATATCGAAGGTGATTCAAATCCCTACCAATCAGGAAGAATGAGAGTTCCAAATGAAAATTTAGAAGCTGAAGAGAGTAGAGGAGTTGAGTATAATATTCAAAACCTTTTAAGTGAAGATTTTAGTATAGATGTATCTATATTTTATAATAAAATTAGAAACTTAATGACAGATAGCTCTATCACAAATGATACGGAAAGTTTTCCTTTAGTAACTGTAACTTCTGCTAAAAAAAATATAAATAGCGGTAAAGGAGAAATGTATGGAGCTGAAATTTATTTCAATAAAAGTTTTAAATTTAATAATTATAAAATTAATCTATTTGGAAATTATAGTTATTTAGAGGGAAGTATAAATTTAAATAATAGCGGTGATAGTGAACTTCCATTAATTAGTAATCATAAAATAAATTTAGGTACAACTATATCAGATAAAAATTTCTTTTTAACTCCGTCAATATCTTGGGTTGATTCTTTTAAAACTGCAAATTTAGTAGATAATAGCGATAAAAGAACAGAGTTAAAAGGTGTTTTTATAGCTAATTTATATGGTTCATATAGTTTTTCTAAAAATTATGAAATCTCTTTAAATATTAAAAACTTAACAAATAAAAATTACTCTAAACCCAGAGAGAGTGGTGGAAGTTTTGAAGTTGCACCACAACCTCAAAGATTAGCTATAATTGGAATCAAATTTAAGTTTTAAGGATTGAAATGAAATTTATAGTTACTCTTTTAGTTTTTTTCTCTTTTATCTACTCTGCTTCACTTAAAGAGGAGCAAATAAAGGCTGTATATATATATAACTTTGCAAAAAATATTATATGGGATGTAAAATTAGAGAATTATCATTTTCATATAATTACTAAAAATAAAAAAATAATCTCTTTTTTTGAAAAATTAGCAGATACAAAAAAGTTAAATAATAAAGCAATAAGAGTAACTTTTGGTAAATTAGAGAGTTATATCAAACCTCAACTTATTTTTGTTGATAACGATTCAATAGATAAATATGAATCTTTTTTTGAAAACTATCAAAGTGATAAAGTTTTATTAGTAAGTGATAATTTTAATAATCAAAGAAAAGTTATGATAAATCTTTTACGAACAAAAGATAAAAAAATTCACTTTGAAATAAATCGTGCAAATATTTTAAATCAAGGATTAAAAGTATCTGATGATATGATACTTTTAGGTGGAACTGAAATTGATGTAGCAAAACTTTATAAGAAATCTCAAGATTTATTAACAAAAGAGGAGAAGAAAAATCTTAAATTACAAATAGATATAAAATCATCTCAAAAAAGAGTTAATAATTTAAAAAAAGAGATAAATACTCAAAATATAACTATACAAAGACAATTAAAAGATATAAAAAAGAGAAAATCAAAAATAGATAAACAAAAATTTACAATAAGTAAACAGTTAAAAGATATAAAAAATCAAAAAATAGATATAAAAAAACAGAATGTATTACTAAAAGAGTTATATGCTAATATTAAAATTCAAAAACAGAATATGCAAATTCAACAAGAGAGTATGCAAAGACAAAAAGAAGCATTAATTATACTCCAAAAAGAACAAGAGAAACAGAATTTAGAAATTGTGAATAGAAGTGAAATACTTCAAAATTTAAATTTAAAAATTGATGAACAAAAAAGGAGTTTGATTAAAAAAAATGAAACAATTACAACTCAAGAATCAACTATCTCAACACTTGTTATATTAATAGTAATTATTGCTATATTAATTATCTTTGTACTTTTAAGTTATAAAAAAATCTCTAGGGCTAAAATCCAAATAGAGACACAAGCTAAAGATTTAGAAAAAGCTAAAAGTGAACTAGAAGATGCACATACACAAATAACTGATTCAATTAAATATGCCTCTTTAATTCAACACAGCTTAATTCCAGAAAAGCAATCGTTTGAAAACTATTTTAGTGATTTTTTTGCTATATGGGAGCCAAGAGATGTAGTTGGAGGAGATATATATCTATTTGAGGAGTTAGCTGATGATAGAGGGTGTATTTTGATGGTAATAGATTGTACAGGACACGGAGTATCTGGGGCATTTGTTACAATGCTAACAAAAGCAATTGAGAGACAAATTATCGCAGATATTGCAACAAAAGAGATAAGTCCAGCAGAAATTTTATCTATTTTTAATAGAAGTATTAAACAATTATTACGACAAGATAGTAGTGAAGCTATATCTAATGCTGGATTTGATGGGGCAATTTTATATTATAATAAAAAAGAGAAAATAGTTAAGTTTGCTGGGTCTGAAACTCCACTTTTTATAATTCAAGATGATAAATTAAAAATAATAAAAGGTGATAGACACTCAATTGGTTACCAAAAATCAAAAATTGATTATGAATTTAAAGAGCATATTATTGATGTAAGTAAAGAGAGTGTAATATATTTAACAACTGATGGTTATTTAGACCAAACAGGTGGTGAAAAGAACTTTATGTTTGGTAAAAAAAGATTTAAAAAACTATTAGAGGAAAATTATAAAAATAGCTTTAATAAGCAAAAAGAAGTTTTAATAGATGGGTTTTATAAATATATGGGTAATAAAGATAAAAAAGATGATTTAACAGTAGTAGGATTAAAAATATAGGTTTATTTTATAGTATAATTTTAAATGTATAAAGGATGGTAATGGAAATTTTACAAATAAAACCTACAAAAAGTTCACCTAAAATTATTTTAAATTCAAATTCAAATATACACGAAATTAGTGGAGAGTCTTATCCAGAAAATAGTTTAGAGTTTTATAAACCTATCATTAAGTGGTTAGAAGAGTATTTATCGATATTAGAAGATGACGAAGTTATATTAAATGTTGAACTTTATTATTTTAATAGTAGTTCTTCAAAAGTTTTAATGGATATTTTTGATATGTTTGAAGAATCTTGTAATAATGGAAAAAAAATTATTGTAAATTGGATATATGAAACAGGTAATGATGCTTCCTTAGAGTATGGAGAAGAGTTTGCAGAAGATTTTGAAAATTTAACTTTTAATTTAGTAGAGAAATAAATTATTTATTCCAATTTAAAATAATATTTATTTTATTACTATTTTAAGTTTAAATCTAAATTTTATTATTTTTTTCCTCTTTTATCTAAAAAACTTAACATACAATTTACATTTTTAATTTAAATTGTATAAATAATTCACTTTTTAAATTAAATCTTATAAAAAAAATCAATATAATTAACAAAATATTTTTTTATAATTTGGAGAATATATGTTAAGTTCACATAAAGAGATTAAACTAAAACCAACTGATTTTATAGTTTCAAAAACTGATACAAAAGGTATTGTAACTTACGGAAATAAAATGTTTATTCAAATGAGTGGATACTCTGAAGATGAGCTTATCAATAAACCACATAATATAATCAGACACCCTGATATGCCAAAAGCTGTATTTAAATTATTATGGGATATGGTTAGAAAAAAAGAGGAAATTTTTGCTTATGTGAAAAATTTAGCAAAAGATGGAAGTTACTACTGGGTATTTACAAATGTTACCCCATCACTTGATTTAAATAATAATATCATAGGTTACTATTCAGTTAGAAGAAAGCCAAATGAAGAAGCTATTAAAATTATTTCTGATTTTTATGCCAAAATGTTAGAAGCTGAAAAGAGAGGTGGAGTTAGTGAATCTACAAATTTACTAATTGATTTATTAAATTCAAAAGGAGTAAGTTATAATGAATTTATCACTTCTATTCAAGGATAAAAAAAGTTTATCTTTTTTTATATTAAATTTAATTTTAAGTATATTTTTAATTATCTCTGTAAATTATCTAATAGGAACTATATTTTTAATAACTTCAATTATCATTTTATTTATTCCACAAAAGAGTAGTTTTTTAAATGATAAAATGTTTAAAGATATTTCAAATATGACTAAATCTGTAGCAGAGGGTAAACTTGAACAGAGGGTTACAAATATAGATTTAAAACACCCTTTAGCAGATATTGCTTGGAGTTTAAATGATATTTTAGACCAATTAGAAGTTTTTATGAGAGAGACAAAAACATCAATTAATGAAGCTAGTAAAAATAGAACTTATAGAAACTTATATTTAGAGGGTTTAGATGGTGAATTTTTGCACTCTGCAAAACTTATTCGTGAGGGAGTTAATGCACTCCATAGTACATTTAAATCAAAAAAAAGAGATGAATTAGCTAATGTTATTCATAATTTAGGTGGTGGAATGGTTGGAGGATTAGTTGTAATTGAGAAAGATATGAGAAAGAGTGTTGAGAGTATGAAAAAAATTACTAATAATGCAATAGATACTGCTAAACAATCTAATGAGAGTATTGTCGTTGTAGATGAGATAACAAAAAGGCTTAATAATTTAATAGAGTTAATCGATAATAGTAATATGGCAATCAATAGTTTAAGTGATAAAGCAAATGAAATTACTAATATAATATCTTTAATTAAGGATATTGCAGACCAAACAAATCTATTAGCCCTAAATGCAGCGATAGAAGCCGCTAGGGCAGGTGAACAAGGTAGAGGATTTGCTGTTGTTGCTGATGAGGTAAGACAATTAGCTGAAAAAACAGCTAAAGCTACAAGTGAAATTGATATATCTATTAATACTTTTAGACAAGATACAAGTTCAATTCAAGCAAATTCAGAAGAGATTTCCTCTTTAGCTAACGCTTCAAGTGATAGTGTAGCTAGTTTTCAAGAGACTTTGCAAAAATTTAATGAAGATTCAAATGAGACAGCAAAAATATCTTATGCGATGGAAAATTCGCTATTTTCAAGTCTGATTAAGATTGACCATATAAAATATAAATCAAGTGCTTACTCTTCAGTGTTACATAACAGTTATGCAGAAGGATTTAATCCAAAAGGAACAGATAAAGATTGTCACTTTGGTAAGTGGTATCAAGGTATTGGTAGGGATAAATTTGGAGATCTAGAGAGCTTTAGAGCTTTAGATAAACCTCATATTTTAGTACATAAATATGCAAATGAGAATGTCAAATGTATTGAAGAGGATGAGTGTCTAAATAAAAAAGAGAAATTAATAGAAAATTTTATAAAAATGGAAGAGGCTAGTGAAAAGTTATTTATACTTTTAAATAAAATGTCACTAGAGGCAAATTTAGAGTTAAAGTAAATAGAATCTAAGCTAAATTACTTTAATATGTAAAAGATTTAAAATTTTAAGGAATTTAACTTTTATGGCATCATTTATTAAAAAAATTTTACCTTTTTTTGATATATCAATAATTTCTGTTATATTAGAGGTTAAAACTTGTACTGTTTTTGTTGAAATTGTTAAAAATAGTAAAGTTATTAAAACAGAAGAGAAAAAATTTGATATTAATAACGCAGAACTTTCGCACGAAGTAATTAAGTATATAAATTCATATCAAGATAATTATAAATTTACATATATAGGTACACTTTTAGGTTCAATTAATCAAGGTGCTATTAGTGGGTGTACGAGTAATGATTTTAAAAAATTTGGGGTTAGACTTGATAATATAGATTTTGTATGTGTAAACAATATGTTGGGTGTTTATGGAGTTGGTGATGATATAGTAACAACTCAAAATAAATTTAATAAAACAGTAGGAATTGATTTTATCTACTCTCCTTTTATAGTTTTATATAATTTTTTTAAAAAAGAGTTAATTGATGAAGCAAGACTCTATGTGTTATGTCAAAAATCTTATGTGGCACTTGCTGTATTTAAAGAAAAAAGATTTATTTTTGGGGCATATTTCTCTATTGATACAACTGAAGATACTTTTAAGGAAGAGGGTGAAAAACCAACTAGTTCTGAAGTTAATGTGAGTGATGTAGATAAAGATAGTGAAGATGAAGATTTAGATGAATTAGTCTTTTTTGAAGATGACGAGGATGTAATATCTTTAGATGATAGTGATGAGGAAGAGATTCAAGAGTATGAAAATGAAGAGGAAGGTGAAGTATCTTCGATTGAATCATTTCAAGAGGGAGTTGATTTACATAACTATATAAAGAGTTCTATTGAAGAGTTTTATAAAAATGATAAGTATGAAACAGAATTTTTAAGTGATATTATAATTGCAGATGGTTGTAGTTTAACTGATGATGTTATAAAATATATTCAAGATGAGCTTATGCTTAATGTTCAAACAAAAGAGATTAATATAGCAAAAGTTACAACTGATATTATTCAAAAAGAGGTGATGGGTTGAGTTATAGTTTTATAAAACCTAGAAAAAAGTATCTACTAGAGGGTGATTCTAAATTTTGGTTACTTTTTCTTGTAACTTCAATGTTTATTTTAATAACATTTACAATATTTTTAAAAATTAAAACTTCAAGTTTAGATGAAGTTGCTAACTTAGCTCAAAAAAAAGAGATTGAAGCAAAAGATGCTATAATTAATTTAAATAAAAAGATAGAATTTATAAATTTACAAAAAGATAAAGCTAATGTCATTTACTCTTCAAATTTATTACTTAGAGATAGTATAAAAAATCTATTTGATTTAATACCTGACCAGATTACACTAAGCAGAGTAGAGATGCAAAAAAGAGAGTTAATTATACACGGTTTAACTCCCTCAAAAGATATCTATAACTTTTTACTTTTAGCGCAATTAAAATCTATTTTTACTAAAAATGATACTACATTTTATATGTTAGAGAATGGTTGGTTTAGGTTTGTTTCAGTTAATAAAATTGAAAATTTTGATGGAGTAATAGAGTAGATGAAAAATATGAGTAAAAGAGATGTTACTATCATCAAAAATGCTATTTTTTTAGTTGTAACTTTAATTTTAATGATGATAGTAATACTCTCTATGATAATTCCAAGTCTTGAAGAGTATAGGGCTAAAAGTATTAAATCCCGTCAAAATATGACAAAATTAAATTATGCAAAAGAGGAGTATAATAAAAAATTAAGGGAATTTAAAAGTTTGCAAAAAAAGAGTAAATTTATTTTAAATAATTTTCAAAATAGATTTAGCATTGGAAAATTCTTAAGTGATTCAAGAAAGTTTTTTACAAATACTTCTATGATAGAGATTTCACAAGATGATGTGGATAAACACTTTAAAGTATATGAATTTGAAGCTACAACTAATATTAAATCTCCAAAAAGTTTCTATGAGTTTTTAGAGTATCTATCTAGTTATTACAATATAATAGAAGCTGAATTTCCTATTATTTTTAATTCTAAAGGCAGTTTAATTAGTGCAAAGTTTAGATTAAAAGTACATAACTTAAAAAAATAAATAAAATCTATGAAACTACTATTAAAAAAACTATCTTATATTTTACTTATGATTTTTATTATCTCTATAATCTCTTTTTTAGTTATACACTTAGCCCCAAATAGCTTTTTTGCTAGTGGAGAGTTAAATCCAAATATAGATAAAGAGGCAATTGAAAATTTAAAATCTATCTATGGATTAGATAAGCCTCTCCACTATCAATATTTTGCTTGGTTAAAATCAATTATTACGCTTGATTTTGGAATAAGTTTTGCAAGTGGGCAATTTGTAAAAGATGAAATTTTAGATAGACTTCCAATTACAATTATTTTAAATATAATTAGTATGATACTAATTTTTACAATTTCACTCTATTTAGGAATAAAATCTGCCTTAAATCAAAATACAATTATTGATAAATTAACAAAACAGTTATCTTTGCTTAGTTTTTCAATGCCGTCATTTTATTTAGCACTTTTATTAATTATGATTTTTTCAGTTGAATTTGAAATTTTTCCAATAGCAGGAGTTCATTCAATCGAAGCTAAGAGTGGAATTATGTATTATATAGATATGGCTTGGCATCTATTTTTACCTATTTTTGTATTAACTTTTGGTGGAATTGGAAGTTTAACTCTATATATTCGCTCTTTAAGTATAGAAATACTCAAAAGTGATTATATATTTTTTGCAACTGCTAGAGGTGCTAGTCAAAATATAATTTTAAAAAAATTTATATTACCAAACCTCTATCCTCCAATAATCACAATTTTAGGTTTATCGCTTCCAGCACTTATTGGTGGAAGTGTTATTTTAGAATCAATTTTCTCTATAAATGGAATGGGACTTCTATTTTATCAATCTGCACTAAGTAGAGATTATCCGGTAATTATGGGAATTTTAATAATAGGAGCATTTTTAACACTTCTTGGAAATATTTTAGCAGATTTAATACTTTTAAAATTAAATCCTCACTTTAAAAATAGATAACTCTATTTTATTATAAAATTAAGTCTTTTTATTGTAAATTATATTCTATAATTAACCACGGAGGGTTTTTATGAAAAGTCTTTTTTTAACGATATTTATAGTCCTATTTTTTAATGGGTGTGTAATAAAAAAATCTTATTACAGCGATGAATTAAGAGGAGTTAGCAAATCTACATATACTATGGATTATGAGTGTAGCAATTGCTCTAATGACAATTATGAAGATATTATCTATATTAATGATGATGAAGATGATGTCATATATATTACAGAAGAAGTTATATATATAGAAGAAAATTTAGACGACATATATTATGAAGAGAGTATTAGCACCCCAATTTATACTGAAGAGATAATTTATTACTATGAAGAGGAGTTATAAGCCCTAAGGCTTATTATTTATATTGATGTACTGTTAAAGGGTGAAGTTCAAAAATAACTGGAACTTCAGCCGTTCCCACATTTTGATTACTATGTTTTACCTCTACACTATCATAAGACATATCTATTATACCTCTTTGTGAATAGCCTCTTTGGCTTCTTGATTCTCTAATTGGCTCAACTGCTCTTTCAGGTTCTACATTATCAGCATAAGCATATTTATCTCTTCTAGCACTATTAATAATAATATTTTTATCATTTACAATTAATGCATCCATATTAGCTACTTGACTAAGAATAATTGATTCATCACCATTTCTCACAACAACACTACCATCTTGCATTGCAATATCATCAGCAACTAATAAACTCGCGACTAAACTTACCCCAATTAATCCAATCTTTAAAATTTTCATTTCTACTCCCTTTTAAAATTTATTATTAATTATAGTAGTTTTTATAATAATTTTGAATATCAAGGTCATCTTCTTCATCTTCAAAATTTATAACTACTGAATTATCATTAATGATAATTGAATCACTCTTTGCTCTCTCATTTACTACAATTTGTTTACCATATTCTGGCTTTAAAACCGTCACATCATCTGTTACAACCATATCATTTTTAGCAAAAATATTTACTAAAAAAATTGTTGTTAAAAAGAGTACTTTTTTCATACCAACCCCTTTTTTATTTGCGTCTAATTCTAAATCGACACTTTTTTTTAATTATTTAATATTATTTTTTGGCATAGAAATTGCTTTAAAAATATCAAGTAATTTTTTCCAATTAAAATATGGAGGTTTTAAATGAGAGGGTCTTTTATTTTAACTACACTATTAGCAGGTAGTCTATTTTTTACAGGATGTGCTTTTAATACAGTAAGTAATACAACTATTAAGAAGGAAACTAAAAAGTCTATTACTCCTATGGCAATGCCAAAAAAAGCACCTAAGAGAATTGTTAAACAAAGTAAGAAAAAAATTAAGAAAATAGTTAAAGATTCAGGTGTTCCACAATATGGACCAAATATATATAGAAGTGCTGGTCGTGGTCCTTGTGGCTCAAATGGTTGTGCAAAGACTAAATATGATATAACACAAGACGGAACAACAGATTATCCAATTAGTTACAGACCAAAAAGAGAAACAATAATAAAAGATATTGTATTAGTTCAAGAGTAAGGAGAGAGTTATGAAAATTTTTTTAAAAAGTCTATTATTAAGCTCACTTATTGTAAGTTCATCTATAGCAGAGGTAATTCACCGCTCAACAGAGACTAGAACACATAGTATTCCTTTAAATATTATTCAAAGTGGAAATCCAATAGGGTATCTAAATTCACAAGCTATTTTTGTAGCTGACCAATTAGAAAGAAATTTAGATAAAAAATATATTGCAAGTCCTGTAATGGTAACTTCATTTTTAAATTTAGATAATTTAAAAGAGACGAGTGGACTTGGAAGACTTTTAGCAGAGAGTTTAATACACGAACTTCACGTTAGAAGATGGAAAGTAATTGATTCAAGACTTGTAAAAGATATTGTCATCAATACTCACGGGGAATTTGCTCTAAGTCGTGATATTAAAAATATCAAAGCATCGTATAATGTAACGGGAATTGTAACGGGAACTTACACTGTTACAGAAAGTTTTGTTATTGTAAATGCAAAAGTTATGGATATAGATACTGGTGTTATCACATCAAGTGCTCAAGCATCAATTCCTTTAAATGGAATGGAGTCACTGTTATTTAATTACTCAAAACCTGAAACTATGAAAATAAAGGGAGATTTTGAATAAAATAATCTTAAGCCTTTTTATTGGTTTAATTATTTTTACTGGTTGTGCATCTCCTTGTTATGATAAGCACGGAATTGTTTATGAACCTGAAGAAGTTATAGTTCAACTTGATTTACAAAAAACTTTTGATGAAGTTGCTTCGCAGATATGTGGAAGCGTAAATGTTAATTTAGTTCCAACAAAAACAGTTTTAGTAACTGACTTTGTAGATATAGAAACGCTCCAATCAAGTGGAAGTGGAATGTTTATGAGTGAAATGCTAAAAGGTAGTTTAAATCAAAAGTGTAACTATACAATTGCACAAGCAGAGTTTTCAAAATATTTTAAATTAAATAGAGGCGGTCTTTTGGCTTTAACAAGAGATGCGAATGAAGTAAAAAATACAAATGTTGCAATGGGTGCAACTGCTATTGTAGGAACTTTTAAATACTCTCCCACAAGATTACATCTATTTATAAGAGAGATTAACACTCACTCTGGCAAAATTTCAAAATTTATAACAAAAAAGATACCTTTTACTTGTTTAGGTGCTAGTGTATTTAGAACTGATTTTGAGATAAAAACAAAAAAATAAACTATATTATATCTACCAGATAGAATCTGTACATTGCCAATTTTTTTTAATAGTCTTTTTAATTTAGCTTAAATCCAATTGGTAGTGTAAATTCCAATTTACTTAATTTTAACTCTTTTGGAATTGGTTTGAATTTATCAATCTCTTTCATTGTATTTAATATAGCTCTGTTTAATCTTTTATGTTTAGATGGTGTTAATATTATTAAATTTTTTATATCTCCATTTTCTAAGATACTAAATTTAATTTCTAAACTTCCCTCTTGACCAAGTCTTCTTGCAACTCTAGGATAAATTTTATACTCTTCAATTATTTTTTTTAACTCATTTATATATCTATTTTTTATTA
>JADGEE010000058.1:0-377 GCA_016744535.1 Campylobacteraceae bacterium | reverse complement strand
GGTTCTTTTTTAGTTTCAATTTTTTCAGTAATTTTTGCTTGAAGTTGAATAATTTCTTGTTTTATATCTTTTTTTTTAATAATTTTTCTAACTATTTTTTTAATAAATCTCTTCTTTTTTATCTCTTTTTTTTCTTTAGGTTTTGGAATCTTTTTAATTTGATAATTTGATAATTTAATAGTCTCTATTTTTTTAGTTTTAGTTTTAGTTTGAATTAATGTAGATTCTACTTTTTGAAAACTCATATCCAAAATATAAAAGTGCAGAAAAGCAACAATTGCAAAACTTAATCCAAATACTTTTAATATCATATAAAAATTATATTGATTTTTTGTTAATTAAAAGTTAATTTTATAGACTTAAAATAGATATAAAGC
>JADGEE010000057.1 GCA_016744535.1 Campylobacteraceae bacterium | reverse complement strand
TTAAAATATTACTGTAAAATTACTTCTTTTTAATAAAAATTATTATATAATAATTTTTTTATTTACTTTATCTTTTCAAAGAGTAGTTTATCTAGGAGAAATAATGGGATAAAATTTGTATCTTAATTAAAAAAGGAGTTAAAATGAGTTTAACGAAAATAAAAGCATCAATGTATGCTGTATGGTTTATGTCTCTTATATTTATAATTTCAAAATTATAATTAATTAGTAGTAGTAATAATAGATATCAGATCCAACGATTAATTTTTCTTCAACATAGGATTTAAAAAGTTTTTTAGCATATCTTTTTCTATATTTTTTTGTAGAGGAGTGATACCTAGCCACTGTATCTGCTGACATTCCAAATTTTTTTATTAATCTTTCTATTATTCTACAAGCTCTTAAATAAGCTTTTTTATGATTAAAATATTTGTCTAATTCCATAGTATGATACTTATAATTTATTTGAAATGCACCTAAATCTACATTTTTAATTTTTAATTTTAATATTTTATCTAAAGTATCTTCACATTGAACCATCTCTTGACAATCAATGCTTCTACTATCAATCCAATTCAAATCAAATTTTTTTTTTACTTTTCGTCTATCTCTTTTTGAATTAAATGAAATTATATATGGATAACCAACTTTAAGTTTTGCGTGTCTCTCTACTTTTTGAATTGCATACATAATAGAGTAATCAATTGAGCAACTATCGTCATCTATGGCAAAAAGAGATATAGAAAAGAGAAAAAAAATAAATATTTTCCACATTAAAGCTCTTCAACCCTATTTCTGCCATTACTCTTTGCTCTGTATAAAGCATCATCAACTCTCTTTAAAAAAGTCCTATAACTATCATCAGCTTTTAATTCGCTAACACCGAAACTACAAGTTATTCTATTTACACCAGTAAAGTTAAAAATTTGGATACTATCTTTTAATCTCTCTGCAATTTCTGTTGCAAGTTTAGAATTTGAGTTAGGAAGTACTATCATAAATTCTTCTCCTCCCCATCTTGCAAACATATCAGTATCTCTTAACTTATCTCCTATTAAATTTGTCAATTCGATTAATACACTATCTCCAATATCGTGTCCATAAGTATCATTAACATCTTTAAAGTGATCAATATCAAACATTATAAGTGAGAGTGAAATTGCTTTTTTTTGTGCAATATCTATCTCTTTTTCTAAAACAATATCCAATTTTAATCTATTATTTATCTTTGTAAGAGGGTCTCTATAAGCTAATGTCTTAAAAGTTAATCTCTGATTTTCAAGGTCAGTTACATCTGTGAAAGATATAATATATTCATTCTCAATTTCAGGAAAATTTGCAAATTTTATAATAAAAATTCTCTCTTTTGAATATCTATTTTTCATTTTTACTTTAGGTTCTCTAATTTTATCTCTAATAATTATATTAATCCAATTTTCATTCTCATTTTTAGGCTTACTAAAAAAGCTCTCTTCTTCTATAAAAAATTCACATATAGATTTATAATTTTCTGTAAATTCATCAATATTTTGAAATCCAAAAAAATCTAAAAAAGCTTTATTATATGTATTTATCTTGTTTCCATTAGTAACTAAAATAATATTATCTTGAAAATTTAAAATATTTTGAATAAATTTATTTTTTCTATCTATATTTTTTTTCAAATTTAAAATATCTGCAACTTTTTCTAGTGATGAAATTAACTGTTTACTTCTAATAGGTTTTATTAGATATTGAGTAATACCAATATCAATGGTATCAAGTAAAATATCTAACTCATTATGTGCTGTTGTTATAATAATTTGAGTATCAGGATTTAACTTTTTTATCTCTTTAGACATAGTGATACCGTCCATAATAGGCATTCTAATATCTGTAATTACAATATCTGGATTTTTCTCTTTGTAAAGTTCAAGACCTATTTTTCCATTCTCTGCAGTATATATATTATCTATTTTACGCAAAAGTATATCTTTTAGGGTTTCTCTTACAATCTCTTCATCTTCTACATATAAAATTGAATATCCACTTAATAATTCTTTTAACCCTACGCTTCTTTTCATTAAAAAAAGTCCTTATAAAAAAATAGTTGTTATTCTAACTGATACTTAATAAATGCCTTATAAATTATCAAACACTTTTTTATATTCCATTGAAATATTTTCAATATCTCTATTAGTCCATACATCACTAATAATAGCTAACATATCAGACCCTAAATTCACTAACTCTCTAGCACTATTAATCTCTATTCCACCAATTGCACAAATTGGTACATTTAACTGTTTTTTAGCTTCGATTAAAATAGATTTAGAGATAACTTTAGCATTCGGTTTAGTTTTAGAAGCAAAAAATGTTCCAAATGCCACATAATTAGCCCCTCTTGCCTCCATCTCAATAGCTCTCATCACATCTCCATAACAAGAGATTCCAATTATTTTATCTTTTAAAATCTTTTTTGCTTCTTCTAAAGAGTTATCATCCATACCTATATGCACACCATCTGCATCAATCTCTTTTGCTAACTCTATATTATCATTAATTATAAATACTCTACCATATTTTTTACATAATTTTTTAATTTTTAAGGAGGTTTTAATTAAAACCTCTTCGCTAGAGCTTTTATCTCTAAATTGAACTACTCTAGCCCCACCTCTTAATGTAGATTCAATATACTCTTCTATATTTTCATAAGGAGTTAATTTCTCATCGGTAATTACATAAAGTCCTCTTAACATTTAAATTCCTTTAAAATAGTTCTAAATCATTCTCTTGGTCATCTTTTATATCTGTATGAGTTAAAAGAGATTCTATCTGCATACAAGAGCTTAAAAGAGAACTATCAAGATAGTGAATATCATTAGTATTTTGTTCCTCAAAAATATTTACTCTCCAACTCATTAAGTCATTTTTAACGCCTTGTAAAAGATTAATTAAATTTTTATTTAAAGAGTTATCTAAACTATCTGTATCAATTTCTCTTAAAAATACACTAAGTGAAGAGAGTCCATAAGAGAGTGCCATAAATGAGTAGAGAGAGTTTATAACTGATGAGTATTTTGATAAAATATTGCTAATTTCAATTAAAATAACTGTATCTGCTTTACTCTCATATCTATCTAAATAGTCTCCCCAATGCTCCTCTAAATCAATTAAATCGTGAATTTCATCAATAATAACCCCTTCCATTTGAGCTACAAAATCTTTAGCGTGAACTTTATCTATATGTGATTGTCTAAGTAAAACTCTATCGTGTTCATTAATATTTAAACTTTCGTGTTTACTATTTTCATAATTTATAACTCTACTATCATTAATTTTTTTCTCGTTATTTTCTTTTTTTCTTTTATTTTTATTTGGATCAATTCTTAGATGTACAAATCTTTCATTAATAATTAAATCATCTTCTAATATATTTACATATTTATCTTTAATTAAATTAATAGATATATTTCTAGGGATTCCAAAATTTACATACATAAGGTCAAATCCATCTTCAATTATAATTGTTAAAATTTCTCCATTTTGAAGTGTTTTATTCATTATTTTATATAAAAATTCAAGTTTTTTATGAAATTTAATAGATACTTTAGTGTTATATCTATGATAAAAATCTACTATCCAAGTTCCAAAATCCATAATGTCATCTTCATTTTCTATGCTAGAGAATATTTTTAAATTTCTAATTTCATTTGAGAATGGATTGAGTACATCTTTCTTTTCAAAAATAGATTTTTTACTATTTTTTATATTTATTAAATTTTTAATTTTAAATTTAAGAATATCACCATCAATTGGTTTTTTTGTGTAACAATTTGCTCCAGCTTCTGTCATCTTTTTTTCAACATCATAATCTTCAATCGCAGTAATTACCATAACAAATATCTCTGGATACTCTTGTTTAATTATTTTTGTAGCTTCAAAACCATCCATTTTAGGCATCATAATATCCATCATAATAATATCTGGTTTTATCTCTGATGTAATTTCAACTGCATCTATTCCGTTTTCTGCTTCATAAAATTTTAAATTTTCAATTGATTTCAGTGTTGATTTAACAATAACTCTATTATCTTTTATATCATCAACTATTAAAATTTTTATCTTTTCACTATCCATTCCAAATCCTTTTAATAAAACTAATTTAAAATTTATGATATAAGTTTATAAATAAAATTATATAAAAATTTATTATAAAAGGGTTTAAAATGGGGCTTAATTTATATGCAAAAGTTGAAAGTTTAATTGGATTTAATGATATTTATGAAATTTTACATTCTTACTATTATGAATATTTAATAGATAAAAAAGTTAAAAAAGTTTTAGATGTTGGATGTGGAAGTGGAAATTTACTCTTAAAACTAAAAAATAATAATATAGATGCTATGGGAATTGATTTAAGTTCTGAAATGGTAACTTTAGCAAAAGCTAAAGGCTTAAGTGTTTATCAAAAAAATATATCTAAAATAGATGAAAACTTTGATGCAATTGTAGCAGTTGCAGATGTATTAAATTATTTAAATAAAGATGAGTTAAAAGAATTTTTAATGTATATCGAAAATAATTTAAATCAAAATGGTCTATTTTTAACTGATATAAATACAAAACACGGTTTTGAGGATGTTACAAATGGCACAATGGTAAAAGATTATGAAAATAAATTTTTAGCAATTGATGCAAATTTTGAAAAAAATATTTTAACAACAGACATAACTCTATTTATAAAAAATAAAGAAAAAAATTATAATAAAGAGAGTGGAAGGATTTTACAATACTTTCATAAAATAAAAGATATTGAAAATTTAACTAATTTAAAATTAATAGAAACAAAACCATTAATGCTATTTTCAGATAAACCTGATAAAAAATTTTTAGTATTTAAATCAAAAAATTAAAATTAATTTTATAGTAAAGATATAACTTTTTTACTCAACTCTTTTGGATTTAAATTATTTGGTTTTACTAAATAGTTTTTAATAGTGGCATTTAAAATTCCACTATCCATAGCTTCAAAAATCAAAGATTTACTGTTTTTTCTGAAAATTAGTAAAAAATTACTTTTATCTTTATATAATTTTAGAATCTTGTCTAAATTTAAATTTTTCATCTCATAATCTAAAATAATTAAATTCTGCTCTAGTGGCTTCTCTAAAAATTTTGCTGAAGATGTAAAAGCTTGTATTTTATAAGATTTATCAACCTCTTCTATTATATTTTTCATCTGCATAACTTCTCCAGTATCTTCTGTAATTACAGTAATAGTTTTATTATTTTCTTTTTTTAAATAATCAAGTAATTCAAAAAGTTTTTTATTTTCTGTGTTTGCTTTTGCCCTATCAACTGATTTTAAAAAATACTCTAAAAATGTTTGAGAACTAAATGAACCTTTAATTTCTGAATTTTCAAAAAACTTCCTAATTGACATTGAACTCTTTGCCCTAGACCAAAGAATATCATCAAACTCATAACACTTTGAATTTAAAATACTAATTAAATCATTTGCCTGTTTTTTTATTTTAATAAAATATGCAATTTCAAAATGCCCTAGATATGTCTCTTTAAACTCCTCTATAAAGCTATAAATTTCACTAATCTCCTCTTTTAAAGCTGATGCTTTATAGAGTGCGTCCGCATAAGCTTTATTTTTAGCTTTATAATCAATAACCTCATCTTTATAAACTTTTGAACTTTTATCACTTATATTCTTTATTTTCTCTTTTCTATTTTTTAAATCACTGTGAAGTGAAGTAGCCATACTTTTATTTAAACTTTGTAAGTTTTTTAAATCTTCTAATTTTTTCTTAAATAAAACATAATCTTTTTGTTGATTTAAAAATACAAGCTCAAAAGCTATCTCTTTAGGATTAGATTTTTTTTTCATTAAATCTAAATAGACTTTTTCTGTATGAAACAGATCTTTTTTAGAGTCAAAAACAGCACCCATTTTCAACTCAATATCAATCTCCATCAAATGATTATAAGCGGTTATAATAAATCGTTTCATACTTAAAAACTCTAAAGATTTTTTCTGTTCTAAATAATTATTAAATTTTATAATATATTGCCCATAAGGATTTAAATATCTATCAACACACTTTTCAACACTTAAGCCAAGTTTTAAGCCCTTCTCATCATCTTCACTCTCTTGAACTTCACTTTCACTATTTTTATCATCTTCCTCTTCTAAATTCTCATCAGGTTTAAACTCCATTTGGTTTTCAATATCACAAGTAGAATCTAATTGACAAACTTTCTCTTTAATATCTTCAAAATTCTCATCTCCATTTAAAATTTTATTTAAAATTGGGATAATTACTTCATATAGATAATTTTGTTTAAACGGTTTTTCTATTCCTGTGATAGCCTTTGTTGTCTCTAGTGCTTTTGCTATCTCTTTTGCGTCATTTGAAATAATAACAACTTTAATAACATCTAACATATGTGATTTTTGTAGATGAAGTAACAAATCCACACCACCCATAATAGGCATATTAATATCTACAAACATCAATTTAATATCCATATTTTCAGCAACTCTCTCTAGTGCCTCTTTCCCATTTGAGGCTTCAAGTAAATTAGAACAACCAATCTCTAAAAGCTGTTTTTTTATAATTTTTCTCATAGAGATACTATCATCAACTATTAAAATAGCCTCTTCGAAATTAATCTTTTCTACTTTTGATTTATTCTCTATCATATCTAAAAGAGGGATTAAAATAGTCTCTATTTCGTGCTTTTTAAATGGTTTTGGAATAACTCCTGCTACATTTAACTCATCAATATAGTCTTGACCTAGAGTTGAAACTTCTGTTGAAGCTAGAATAATTTTCACTTTATCAAAAATATTTTTCTCTTTTAATTGGTGCATTAATTCAAATCCACTCATTACAGGCATATTAATATCTAAAAAAACACAATCAATTGAATCATCATTTTCAATTAACTCAAGTGCAACAGCACCATTTTCAGCCTCTAAAAAATTTTCATAGCCAAGTTTTTTAATTGAATTTTTAATCAATTTTCTCATAGTAGAGCTATCATCTACAATTAATATATTTAACATAAAGTTTTCCTAATATAAAAAAGTCTAAAAAATAGTGATATTATAGTGATAAATCGTAAATTATATTTTTTAATAAAGTAAAAAGTAAAAAAAGTTACATAATACTATCATCTATCCATTTTAAATACTCTTTACTTCCTAAAATGATTGGTAAAGCTATAATTTCAGGAGTATCATAAGAGTGTAGTAATTTTATCTCTTTTTCAACACTCTCAAAAAGCTCCTCTTTTGTTTTCATAATCAACAACTCCTCTTTATCATCGCAAATACCGTTCGCCCAATAATAGATAGAATCAACACTACCTATATTTACACAAGCTACAAGTTTTTTCTCTATTAATTTTTTTGCAATCTCTTTTGCCTCAACTTTTGGTGCTGTTGATAATATTAATATATACATTTTTAACTCCTAATTGAAAAATTTATAAATATATTATTTTATTCTTGTTTTTCCATAATCAGTTAATTTGACAACAACTATTCTACCTGAAAGATCCATTTGCTCTTGTGTATTTTTATCTACCCCTAACTTTAAGCCTTTTTTATCAAAAGCACTTGTTTTATCTACTTCTACTTCATTATCACTCATATCGGAATATACTACTTCTTTTAATTCATCTTCTTTTAAAAGTTCATCTTTTTTTAAATAACTCTCCCAGTCAAATTTTCCTTCATCTAAAACTTTATTTGATTTAAATAATAATTCACTATTCATATTTGTATCATATCCGTGTCCAGTATTGCCATATTCAGCAAGTGAATCAGATATATTAATAGAATCTTTACTATCAATTTTATTTATCATACCCCAATGTGCATGTTGAGCTTTGAAAGCTTTAGATTCATCAAATTTATCTTTTTCTTTTTTTGCATCTATAACATTTTGATTAGTAATATCTCCCCCTTCTTCACCAAGTACTGCATAATAATCATCATATTCATCAGGCTTTGAATAAGCAATCAATAGTGTTACACTATCATCATCTTTATATGTATTTAATAACTCTTCTAATTTATTTTGATCAACAAAAGCTTTTTTTTCAGCTTCTAAAATTTGCTTCGTTTCAATTTTTAAACTATTTATTACACTTAACATAAGATCTACACTAAAAATTTCACCTTGTAAAGTATTATCATCTGTTTTTGTAAAATTATCAAAAGCTGTTATTGCTTTTCCTTGGTCACTATCATCAAAACCAAAAGCACGAAGAGCAGTTAAAATTGCAAATAAACCACAATTTCCTGCCGTTTGTACAGGTATTTTATCTTGTTCTACAGTTTTATTATATTGAGTAATTTTAATAGCATTTCCAAAAATAGATTCTTGTTCTTGTGCTTTTCGTTGCATTAGTTGACTATTCATAATCATTTGAGCCATTAAACCAATATTTGAAATATTTTTGCTACTTTGAACCTCTTTATTACCTTTTACTTGTGCTTTTACCATCTTAACTCCTCAATTAAATTAAAAAAACTCTATCTCATCATCTCCACCAATCTCTTCATTTTTAATCATAGATTCAACTTGCATACAAGAACTTAAAAGTGAATTATCTAAATAATGGATATTTTCAGCACTTGCTTCTACAAAGATAGTTTCTCTCCACTTTGTAATATCGTGAAGTAAATTTTCTAAAAATATAGCAATATTTTCTATACTAGATAAATCAAAAACTTTTTCTGTTTGTATAACTTCAGAGAGAGAACTAAAAGCGTAACCTAAAGCTTTAAATTCATAAAATACATTATTTATCTTATCTCCATAAGCTTTTATTACTTTAGATAACTCTTGAAATAACTCTTCATCTTTTGATGTTTCTAATAAAATAACTTTTGATTCCCAAATTCGCTCTATCTCATCTAAGTCATATAAGTCTTCTGATATGTCAATATCTAAATTCTCTAAATATTCATTAGCACTAATAACTTCATCTAAAACACTCTTTTGAAGTAGTTGTTGCTCATAAGAATCGCTAGAAACTACTGCTTCTTTTTTAACTTTTTTCTCTTTTAAATCTTTATTTAAATAAATCACTATTACTTTTTCATCATCAATAATTTCAGCATTTATATTGATATATGGACTTTTAATATCTTTTATATAATCTTTTAATTTATTGATACTAATTCTATTATCACTTATTAAAAATTTTAAATTAGCTTCTGTATCTATAATTTTTATCATACTCTCACCATTTTGTATTATAATTTCTCTTAAGAATGCTTTTGAGTAAGACAAAAATTCATTAACTAATTTAGTATCAATATTTAATAAGTTAATTAAAATATCAATTAACTTATTAAAAACTAAATTAAAACCATATTTAGATTTTACAATAACTATATTCTCATCAACAATACCTCTAACTAATTTTAATATTTTATAATTAATACCTTTTACATCTACAATATCAAAGCTTTTACCCTCAAATTGAACTTTTTTAAAATTATAAATTAAATATATAATTTGCTCATATAAACTCTTATGAGTCTCAAAACCTCTTAAAAATTTTAAAATATCATTTGCAAATCTCATATCTTCAAAGAGTTGAATAGCTTTTGCAGTTTTATTACTTTTTAGAGTAGTTGAAAGCATTGCAAGTGAGGCTTGCATATCTAACTTTTTTTGATTAGATATTAAAATTTCTCTTGAGAGAACTTCTAAGATAGAAATCATCTCAAAAGCTATATTCCCTGTTAAGTAGTAAGATAGAAAAGATTTTATAAATCTATTTGTATAACTTCCTGTGAATCTGTTTTCATTATTTAATACTATTTTTATAGTTTTAATAAGCTGTTTTGCTTGCATTGGTTTTGAGAGAATATATTTTATATCGTGAAGTTCAAGCTTCTCCTTTATCGTTTCACTCTCCTCAGCACTTATAATAATAATTGGTATATCAATAGTAGCCATATCCTCTTTTAAAATCTCTATCAATCTATAACCGTTTATTTTAGGAATATTTAAATCAAGAAAAATTAAATTAGGTAAATCTTTTTTTATTATACTTAAAGCCTCTTCACCATCTCCAGCCTCTATGCTTTCAAAATTAAAAGCTTTTGTTATAACACTTACTATCGCCTCTCTTGTTGGCTTCTCATCCTCTACTATTAAAACTTTATAATTATTCATACAACCCCCATAAGATAAATAAGTTATATTTATATTACCAAAACTTTAAATATACTTACTTTAACTCTCCCCAACTATTAGCAATTTCCATTGAGGTTTTAAGAGGAATATTTAATTTATAAATATTTTCCATTATATTTTTAAATCTATTAGCTACTATCTTAGAACCATCTATTGGTGTCTCAAAAAGCAATTCATCGTGAATTTGTAAAAGCATTTTAGTATTTTTACACTCTTGTTGTATTAATTTATGTATTTTATTCATAGATAACTTTATTAAATCAGATGCACTTCCTTGAAATAGAGTATTTACACCCTCTCTTAAAAAAGCCTGTTTTTGATAATCTGCCACACTTTTAAAATCAAAATATCTGCGTCTTTTAAGTAGAGTTTCCACATATCCATCTAACTCAATTTTATCTTTTAAATCTTCTAAATAGTTTTTAACAGTTGGAAAAGATTCAAAATAACTCTCTATGTATATTTTTGCCTCTTTAGAATTTATTTCGTAACCTAATGCGTTTAAAGTATCACTTAATTTTTTACTTCCCATTCCATAAATCAATCCAAAATTTATACTCTTTGCTATTGCTCTCTTATTTTTAGCTTCACTCTCTCCAAAAATTTTAATAGCAGTCTCTAAATGAATATCTTTATCATTATTAAAAGCGTCGATTAACGCCTCGTCACCACTAAAGTGTGCCAGTAATCTAAGCTCAATTTGAGAGTAATCAATTCCAATTAAAATTTTCCCCTCATCTGCAATAAAACCATCTCTAATCTTCTTACCAACTTCAGTTCTAATTGGAATATTTTGTAAATTTGGATTTTTACTACTAAGTCGTCCAGTTTGTGTTCCTGTTTGTAAAAGTGTTGTATAGATTCTCTTATTCTCATTTGATTTAGCGTATTTAAGTAGAGGTTCAAGATAAGTTGATTTTAACTTATAAGCTTCTCTATATTGAAGTAGAAGTGGAATAATTTCGTGTTCATCTTTTAATTTATTTAAAACTTTTTCATCTGTACTAAATCCTGTTTTTGTCTTTTTAATCGGTTTTAAAAAGAGTCTATTAAATAAAATTTCAGCTAACTGTTTAGTTGAATTTATATTAAATACTCCTCCAGCTAAATTATGAATTTTGTCTGTAAGTGAGTTTAACTCTACTTTTAAATCCTCTAAAAACTTTTCAAACAAATCACAGTTTAATTTAATCCCATTTGATTCTATTTCGATTAGAGTATTTATAAAATCAAATTCAACTTCTCTAGCCTCCTTTAAAATCTCTTCATCTAAAAACTCAATTAATTTAAAATATAATTTATATGTAAATAGAGCATCCTCACTAGCATATTCACAAGCAGATGAGAGCTCAACCATACTGAAATTTTCACCCTTTTTTACAGTATCAGAGAATTTTACCATTTGATGATTAAAAAACCTCAACGCTAGTGAATCTAGTGAAATTGAACTATCAGGGGCTAAAAGCCACGCTAAAATCATCGTATCAGCTTCTATTTTAACTTCATCAAATTCAAAAATATTATAAAAAAGTCCAAAGTCAAATTTTAAGTTATGTCCAATTATTTTTTTACTTAATAATTTCTCAATTGCTTTTTTAGCAACTTCTAATGAAATTTGTTTTCCAACTCCTAAATAATTGTGTCCTATTGGAACATAAAAGCCCTCTTTATCATTAAACGCAAAACTAAATCCAATTAAATTTATACTTTTAACATCTAATCCGTCAGTTTCACTATCAACTGCAACTATTGAATCATTAGGAATTGAATCTATTATTTTAAAAAGTTCTTTTTCATCATCAATTAAACTATATTTAAAATTATTTATATTTTTTTGAATATTTTTAGTTTCATCTATATTATTATCTGAATTTTCTTTATCAATTTTAGAGATAATAGCATTTAATTCATACTCTCTTAACTCATCTATAATTTTTATTAAAGGGTTTTCATCAAATTTAAATTCATTAAAATCACAACTATTAAAAATATCTTTTTTTAGTGTAACTAACTCTTTTGATATAAAAGCTAACTCTTTTCCATCTTGCAATAAATTTTTTTGTCTCAATTTTGATACTAAATTTAAATCTTTATATATATTTTCTATAAATTTAAATTGATTTATTAAAGCTTCCGCACTCTTAGCCCCTATACCTTTAACCCCTGGGACATTATCTGCACTATCTCCAACTAATGCTTGATAATCTATAAAATTTTCAGGCTCAACACCAAATTTTTTAATACAATAAGATTTATCTATAATACTCTTTTTAACTGGGTCAAAAAGTTTTACTTTATCATCAATTAATTGATATAAATCTTTATCACTACTAACTATTACAACTTCTAAATTTTTCTCTTTTTTTGCGATATTTGCTACAGTTGCAATAATATCATCTGCCTCAAATCCATCTATACTGATATTTTTAAATCCCATTTTTTCTATCCACTCAATAGCGATTTTAAGTTGTAGTTTTAAATCATCTGGAGGAGTGTTTCTATGGGCTTTATACTCTTTATATATATCTTCTCTAAAGTTTTTTTTACTATCTAATGCAAAGAGTAAATAATCACTTTTGTAATCTTTTTGAAGTGAATAGATAAAGTTTGTAAATCCAGTTAAAAGCCCTGTTGGAAAACCTTGAGAATTTTTTAGTGGAGGAAGTGCAAAAAAGCTCCTAAAGAAGAAACCAAAAGTATCAATAATTGTCAATTTTTTCATAAATCTCTCTTTTTAAAAAAGATTTTACAGCAATTCTAATTTCTTGTAAATAAAAGATATTTATTATAAAATAGAAATTAACTTGAAATTAAATTTTTAAAGGTAAATTTAGTATGGATAGAGAGTTATTAAAAACAATATCAAAAGAAGCCATAAAAACAATTATAGATTTAGATAGTGCAAATTTTATAATTACTCCTGAAATATACACAAAAATATTTAATGAAACTTGTGAAAATAAAAATATAAATACTTCTAATTTATCTGATGATATAGAAGTTCAAGAGATTATTAAAGAATCTATAATTGAAATCAATAACTTTTTTAAAAATACTAAAGATAAACTTTTTAAACTTCAAAAAATTACAGATAAAATTGATATTGCACTAAAAGAGAAAGATAATAAAGCTATTAGTAAACTTAAATCAGAAATTAAAAAATTAAAAAAAGAGTTAAATTTACTAGAGGATAAAATTTATCAAGATAAATTAACTAAAGCATATAATAAACAGTGGTTAATTGAAAAAAAATTAGATAAAAATTTGAAATTTTTAAAAGATAGCTCTTTTGCACTTATTAATATTGATGAATTTGAAAATATAAATTTAAAATTTGGATATGAAGCCATTGAAAAAATACTAGTATATATAGTAAGAGAGTTAAAAAAATATTATAGTGAAATTATTAAATTTGAAAGAGATGAATTTATTCTATTTTTCGATGAAGATAATATAGACAGTATGGAATATTTTTTAAATAGATTTAGAGATAAATTATATCTGAAATCATTTTATACTAAAGGTAAAATGTTTAATATCTCTATCTCTTATGGCATAATAGATTTTAAAAAAGATGAATCTTTTCAAGATAAATTAGATGAAACAGATAATTTAATGCAAGAGTATAGAAAAAGAAATAAGAGATAAAATGCTAAAGAGTAAAATATTTAAGAAATACTCTCTACTATATGTAGGAAATGATAAATCTATATCAAGCAGAGTTGAAGATTCACTCAAAAATTACTTTAAAAAGATATATATAGCAAAAGATGCAAAAGATGCTTTAAAAATATTTAAAGAACATAAAATATATATAGTAATAACAGAGTTAGAGTTAGCTCAAATGGATGGAGTAGAGCTAGCTAGAGTAATAAAAGATATTGAAAAAAAAGTATTTGTAGTTGCCATAAATAGTTATGATAATACAGATAAATTAATTGAAGCAATAAATATGGGATTTGATAAATATTTGCTTAAACCATTTAAATTAAGTACTCTACTTAAGATTCTAAAAGAGATTATCTATATATTAGAACAAGATATTAGACTTAATAAAAGTGAAGAGAGATTAAAATTAGCACTTGAGGGTGCTGGAGATGGTCTTTGGGATTGGAATATTCAAACTAATAAAGTCTACTACTCCAGTAGATGGTTTAAAATTTTAGGATATCGTGATGGAGAGTTAAATTATAACTTTGATACTTTTAAAAAAGTCTGTTACCCAAATGATTTTAAAAAAGTTATAGAAAAAATAAAAAGTAACTTAATAAAAAAATCTAATAATTATGAGATTGAGCATAGAATGGTTAAAAAAAATGGAGATATTTTATGGATATTAGATAGAGGTAAAACTCTATTTAATGAACACAATGAAGCCATTAGAATGGTTGGTCATATTACCGATATTACTGATAGAAAAAATATGGAAAATACTCTTTGTGAAAAGACTAGACTCTTAAAAGAGTTAAATCAAAGTCTCGAAAAGAGAGTTTTACAAGAAGTTAATAAACGCCGAGCTGGAGATCAATTATTAATTCAACAATCAAAAATGGCTGCAATGGGTGAAATGATTGGAGCAATTGCACATCAATGGAAACAGCCGCTAAATGTCTTATCACTTCTATTACAAGATTTAGAAGAGATGTATGAATTTGAAGAGTTAAATGAGAAAAATTTAACAGAAGTAATAGGCTCTTCTATGAAACAGATAGATTTTATGTCTGAAACTGTAAATGATTTTAGGAACTTTTTTAAACCTACAAAAGAGAAATCTCTTTTTTCAATAAAAAATGCAATAGAAAAAATTTATAACTTACTCTCTCCTCAATTTAAAAGTCACTATATTGATGTTAATATAGAAGGAAGTGATGTGGAGACAAGTGGTTATTCAAATGAGTTTAAACAAGTAATTTTAAATATATTAAATAATGCAAAAGATGCAATAGATAATAAAAGAGAACTCTCTAGTAAAGAGAATATAAGTTTTAAAGGTGAGATAAATATAAATATAAATATAAAATCAAATTTAATATTTATAGAGGTTTATGATAATGGCAATGGAATACCAAAAGATATAAAAAAGACTCTATTTAATCCTTATATTACAACAAAAGGAGAAGGAGGTACTGGGGTTGGATTATATATGTCTAAAACTATTATTGAAGAAAATATGGGTGGAAAACTATATTTTGAAGATGTAACTAATGGGGCTAAATTTATAATTGAACTACCTATAAAAGAAAAGTTAATATGAAAACCAAAGAAGAATTAATTATTGAAAATGTTAAATTAAAAAATGAATTTAAAATTTTAAATATAAAATATGAAAAACTTTTTAATAATATAAATGAGGGAGTAGCTGTTTATGAAGTTTTAAATAGTGGTGAAGATTTTATATTTAAAGATTTTAACAGTGCTGGGGAAAATATAGAAAATGTAAAAATAGAAAATTTAATTGGAAAAAAAGTTACAGAAGCTTTTCCAGGAGTAAAAGAGTTTGGACTATTTAAAGTTTTTCAACAAGTAGCTATAGATAAAAAAACAAGAACTCACCCTATTAGACTCTATCAAGATGAAAAAATATCTGGTTGGAGAGATAATATTGTCTACTCTCTCTCTAAAAATGAGATAGTTGCTGTATATTATGATAAAACAAAAGAGATGAGATACTTAGAAGAGATAAAAATACAAAAAGAGTTTAATGAAACACTTATAGATACTTCAAATACTATTGTTGTATTACTAGATAAAAATTGTTTGATTAAAAAATTCAATAAGTATAGTGAAGTTATTACAGGATATAAATATAAAGAGGTTATAAATAAAAATTGGATGGATATTTTTATACCAAAAGATATAAAAGAGAATATGAAAAATATATGTAATCAAGCTATGAATAATGGAAAGCTACATAAAGAATATATAAATCCAATAGTTTGTAAAGATGGTTCTCAAAAAATTATTAATTGGAATAACTCTATAATTAAACAAAAAGATAAAATTTTTGTACTCTCTATTGGAACTGATATTACTGAAGTTGGAGAATATAGAAATTCACTTGAAATAAAGGTAAAAGAAGAGATAGAAAAAAGAAGAGCTGGTGAACAGCTTTTAATCCAACAATCAAAGATGGTTTCAATGGGAGAAATGATGAGTGCAGTAGCTCACCAATGGAGACAACCTCTAAATGTTTTGGGTCTAGTAATACAAAGCTTTATTTTAAAATATGAAGATGGTGTTATAAAAGATAAAGATATAGAAGATTTGGAAAATACTACTTTAAAAGAGTTAGAATTTATGTCTAAAACTATTGATAGTTTTAAAAACTTTTTTAAACCAACAGAAGAAAAAGAGTTTTTTGATATAAAAAAAGCAATTTTAAATGTAATTAATTTACTTTCAGCTCAATTAAAAGATGATTTTATAGAGATAGAGTTAATAGATAAAAATCCAAATAAATTAATTGATTATTTAGCATATGGACATCCAAATGAGTTTGAACACGCTCTTTTACATATATTGCATAACTCTAAAGAAGCTATATTAAATAGAAGAAAAAAGAAAGAGTTAAAATATAAAAGTGGTAAAATATCTATTAAATTAACTAATTTAGATAAAAAATTAATTATAGAAGTGGTAGATAATGGAATAGGAATTAAAAAAGATATAATAGATAAAATTTTTGAGCCATACTTTAGCACAAAATTCTCTTCACAGGGTACGGGTATTGGTCTATATATGGTTAAAATGTTAATAGAAAAAGATATGAAAGGCTTAATCTGTGTAGAAAATATTAAAGGTGGAGCTAAATTTACAATAGAGATATTGAAAAATAAAGGTTTAAAATGAATTTAAAACTATTCTTTATATAGAAGATAAAAATCAGTGAGAGTTAAATTAATATTAAGTTATGATGGTTCAGCCTTTTTTGGATCACAAATCCAAAAAGATAAAAAAAGTGTAAATGGTGATATAGATAAAGCTTTAAAACTTTTAAATATAAATAGTAAAATAAATGCAAGTGGTAGGACAGATAGAGCGGTTCACGCATTAAATCAAGTAATTGATTTTGAAATTCCAAATTTTTGGAATGATTTAGAAAAATTAAAAAATTCACTAAATTATATTTTAATGCCTAATATATATATAAAAAAGTTAAAAAAAGTTGAGGAATCTTTTCATTCAAGATTTTTAGCAAAAAAAAGAGTTTATAGATATGTGATTTCGACTAAAACACCAAACCCATTTGAAGCTAAATATATAACCTTTATTAATAAAAAAGATATTAATATAGAGATTATTAAAATAAAAGATGCAATTAAAATATTTAATGGAGTTCATAACTTTAAATACTTTAAAAAAAATGGAAGTGATAATAAAAATGATACTAGAGAAATTTATAAAACAAATTTTTATAAATATAGAGAGTATTATATATTCTACTTTGAAGCAAATAGCTTTTTAAGAAGTCAAATTAGATTAATGGTAGGTTTTTTACTTGAGATTTCTAAAGGAAATTTAACAAAAGAGGATTTAAAATTACAATTAAACTGTAAAAAAAATTTAAAAATAAAATTAGCACCACCAGATGGCTTATATTTAAGTAGAATAAAATATTAATAAGGCAAAAATATGAAAATTTTTAAAAACAGATTTATTTATATCGAAATTGAAAAAAGTAAAATTCCTTGGTTAAAAATTTTTACTAAAACTAAATATAAAGAGTTTAGTCAATGTGATTTAAAAACTAAAAAAAATCTATTAAAAGCAATAGATACAATAGAAAAAGAGATGATAAAATATTATCAACCAGATAAGATAAATATCGCCTCATTTGGAAACTATATGCCTATTGTTCACTTTCATATAATGGCTAGATTTAAAAATGATAGCTTTTTTCCAGAGCCTATGTGGGGAAAAAAACAGAGAAAAGCTAAATTAAAATTAAAAAATTTTAATAAATTTATTAAAATAATAAAACATAAATTAAGTAAAACTTTATGAAATATTTTAATGGTTTTTCTCTTATAAATGAAAAAGAGCTTTTTAATGAATATTTAAATAAAAGTGAATTTAGCGTTATTGGATTTAGTTATGGAGCAATTAAAGCATTTGAATATACTTTAAATTCAAATGAAAGAATCGATAAATTAATTTTAATTTCACCTGCATTTTTTCAAAACCAAAATGAGAAATTTAAAAGATTGCAATTAATTAATTTTAAAAAAAATCCAAATTTATATATAGATAATTTTTTAAAAAATATAACTT
>JADGEE010000056.1 GCA_016744535.1 Campylobacteraceae bacterium | reverse complement strand
TAAAGTTTTTGTTTATGATAAAAAAGATAACAATTGGTTAAATTCAACTACTAACCCAAACTATATATTAAAAGAGTTTAATGGATATTGGGGGAGAGCAGTTGATGTAGATAATGGTGGAAACTCTCCTAGTAATGCTGGAAACAATGTAATAGGTCAGCCTGTTGATACTGGAGGTAAATTAGTTCGTAATTTATATGAGTCAGTTTCTCATATAATAGGAAATTATATTTATCTTTTTGGAGGAGAAAGTTCTGGTTCATATACTAATAAAATATCTATAGCCCCGATAAGTGATCCTACTAATTGGAGTGATACTAATCAAACTTTGCCTTCTAGTGTAGGTTTTTCAACATCACAAGTAATAGGAAATTATATTTATCTTTTTGGGGGTGCACCTTCTACAAATAAAATATTTAGAGCCCCAATAAGTAATCCTACTAATTGGAGTGATACTAATGCTACTTTACCTTCAGGATTATATATGTCAACATCACAAGTAATAGGAAATTATATTTATCTTTTTGGAGGTGCACCTTCTACAAATAAAATATTTAGAGCCCCGATAAGTGATCCTACTAATTGGAGTGATACTAATCAAACTTTGCCTTCTATATTATCTTCTTCAATATTACAAGTAATAGGAGATTTTGTTTATACTTTTGGAGGTTATCTTACAGATAAAATATATCGTGCCCCGATAAGTGATCCTACTAATTGGAATGATACTAATGCTACTTTACCTTCTAATTTACATGCCTCAACTTCCCAAATAGTAGGAGGTTATATTTATCTTTTTGGAGGAAGATATACTCACACAGCATTTACAGATAAGATATATCGAGCACCAGTAAGTAACCCTACTAATTGGAGTGATACTAATGTTACTTTACCTTCTATTTTAGGTTATTCAACATCACAAATAATAGAAGATGAAAATAGTAGTAAATCTATTTATCTTTTTGGGGGAGTTAATGTAAGTGGTAATGGAGGTAGTTATACAAATGATTTAATCTATAAAATCCCATTCTCAACACTTCAATAAAAATAGATAAATTTTTCTCTTTTTACTCCGACTTATATTTCAACTCCTCTAGTTGAGTAATTAGCGTTTGTGTTCGTCTTCCCATTAATTTTAATAATTTTTGGGCTTGCTGGGGTTGATTAAAAAAGTATTTTATGAAAATAGGTTTAGATAGAGTCATTACTTGTAAATCACTAGAAGCAACAATATCAGCAGAGCGAACTTCATCAGTTAAGAGTGCTAACTCTCCAAATACTTCTCCTTCTTTTATCTCTGCTATTGTCTCATTTGAGTGTGGGAGATTTACAAAAGCACTTCCTGCAATAATTAAATAAGCATATAATCCATCTTCACCTGCCTTTATTACATATTCACCTTTTTTATAAAAAGAGCGTTCATAATCTCCTAAAAAATCTTGTAATTGATTTTTTTTAACAAAATTCATAAAAAAATCATTTAATTCTTCTACATCTAAAATTAATGGTAACATAATAGCACCTGTTGATGAATCAATAAACTCTTCACCAACTGCTACAAATCCTATTCTTTGAAGTAATTTTCCAATTTGTGGATTAATTGGAGCTACAACATGAGTAACTCCATTTGATTTACCAAAATAACTAGCCATTAACATTAAATCCATTGTTATTCTAGGATTTCTATACTCTTTTTTTACACAAAACATTCCTGTATGCATAATATAAGTATCTTTTTGTAAATGTTTTCTAAAATTATAATACTCATCAGCTGGTAATCCAATTTCAGAATCAAGTGTCATTCTAAATGAACCTATAACTTCATTTTCAATCATTACGATTAAATTTTTACTAGTTGGAATGGCATCAAATCTATCAATTAATCTTTTATCTTTTGTAGCTTCTAATAATCCCTCTTCCTCTGAAAATACTTTATGACGGATTTTAAATACTTCATCTATTAATTTTGGTGTTTTTGCAATAACTATATTAATTGGCATTATATTCCTTTAAAAGTTAAAATTTTTATTTAGCTACAACAATAGCTTCGCCACGATGTAGAGTTGCTTGAATATCAGGTAAGTACATCTCTTTAAAACTATCTGTATCAATTAAAAATTTTTGTTCATAATCTAGTGATTTTAAAAAATTAGCTATTTTACCTTTCTTTATATTCCAAAATAGGTGTTCTTTTTTTATTTTTAAATATAAATTTAATAACATTCCATAAGAGTCTCTATTTTCACTCATAGGTTCAATAAAAGTAAAAATAAATTCCATATCTGAATTAGTCAATTTTTTTAATGAATTAAATAAATCTCTTACACTATCTTCATTTAAATACATTAAAACACCCTCTGATATGAAAATAGTTTTTTTATCAGAATCAAAATTTTTAAATTTTTTAAGTTCATCTTCTAAATTTTGTTTTGAAAAATCAACTGATAAAATATGAAGATTATCAATTTTAGTTTTAATTAATGCTTCTTCTTTATGTACTTGAGTAGCAGGGTGGTCAATTTCAATAAAATCTACACTATTAAATTCTTGAGATAAACGATATGCTAGAGTATCAAATCCAGCACCTAAATTTATAATTTGATTAAAGCCTCTCTTAATAGCTTCTCTTACAAACTCTTCTATATACTTTTTTCTAAGTACATAATGTAAAGTAATCCCAGGAATCATTAATTTTTCAATTATAGGAACAGATAAATTAAACACTTTATTGTCTAGTTGTTTTAGCCTCTTTTGTCCCTCTTTTGAAGATTTTAAAATTTTCTTACAAGCCTCTTTCATATCATCTGTTACTAAATGAGAAAACTTTTTTCTATTTGCTGTATATAATATCCCTTGCAATACTGTTAATGCAGTTGAGCTAACTTTATCTTCTTTCATAATTTAAGTTCCTTTGTAATTTTAATAGTTTAATTATATTAACTAAACTTCAACTAAAAAAAGTTAAAATAAAAATTAATATAATTAAAATAAAGAGGTTTTAATGAGTCTAGATGAGAAGAGACAAAAAGCTATTGATTCAGCAATAAAACAGATTGATAAGAGTTTTGGAAAAGGTACTTTAGTAAGGCTTGGAAATAGAGAAATTGAGCCAATAGCTTCAATTTCAACTGGTTCAATTGGACTTGATATTGCCCTAGGTATTGGTGGAGTTCCAAAAGGTAGAATTATTGAAATTTATGGACCGGAGAGTTCTGGTAAAACTACAATTGCACTTCAAGTTATTGCCCAAGCTCAAAAAGAGGGTGGAATTGCTGCTTTTATTGACGCTGAACACGCACTTGATATTAATTATGCAAAAAATTTAGGTGTTGATATTGAAAATTTACTTGTGTCTCAACCTGATTTTGGAGAACAAGGTCTTGAAATTTTAGAGACTTTAACTAGAAGTGGGGCAGTTGATTTAATAGTTATAGATTCAGTAGCAGCTTTAACCCCAAAAGCTGAAATTGATGGAGATATGGGTGATTCTCATATGGGACTTCAAGCTAGGCTTATGAGTCAAGCACTTCGTAAAATTACAGGAGTATTGCATAAAATGAATGTAACAGTAATTTTTATCAATCAATTAAGACAAAAAATCGGTGGAATGGGTTATGGTCCAAATGAGACTACAACTGGTGGAAATGCACTAAAATTTTATGCTTCAGTAAGACTTGATATTAGAAGAATTGCAACTCTAAAACAAGGAGAAGCACAAATTGGAAATAGAGTTAAAGTAAAAGTTGTAAAAAACAAAGTTGCTCCACCATTTCAATTAGCCGAATTTGATGTTATGTTCGGAGAGGGTATCTCTAAAGAGGGTGAATTAGTTGATTATGGTGTGAAATACGATATTATAGATAAGAGTGGTGCGTGGTTTAGTTATGAGGCTGAAAAGTTAGGTCAAGGAAAAGAGAATGTTAAAAAATTTTTAAAAGAGAATATCAATTTAGCAATAGAGATTGAAGAGAAAATTAAATTAAAGTTAAATCAAAATCACATAAAATTAGATGTTGAAGTCGATGAAGATAGTGAAAATACAGATAAAAGGGGAGAGTAATAATGATTTATATTGATAATATAGTTGCTGATGAGGTGTTAGATAGTAGAGGTAATCCAACAGTTAGAGCAACTGTATATTTAAGTGATGGCACAAAAGAGAGTGCAATAGTTCCAAGTGGTGCAAGTACAGGTAAAAGAGAAGCACTTGAACTTAGAGATAAAGATGAGAGATTTATGGGTAAAGGTGTTTTAAAAGCTTGTGAAAATGTAAATACCCAAATTGCAGATGAGTTAATTGGTTTAAGTCCATTTAATCAAAGTGAAATTGATACTGTTTTAAAAAAGCTTGATGGAACTGATAATTACTCTAATTTTGGAGCAAACGCTGTTCTTGGAGTCTCTATGGCAGTAGCGAGAGCTAGTGCTAAATCATTAGGAATTGAATTATATAAATATTTAGGTGGAGAGAATGCAAATGTGTTACCAACTCCAATGTTTAATATTATAAATGGAGGCTCACACGCAAATAATAGTATCGATTTTCAAGAGTATATGATTATTCCTATTGGGTTTGATGAATTTAATGAAGCACTTAGAGCTGCGGCAGAGGTTTATCATAATTTAAGTAAAATTTTAGCTGGAATGGGTGAATCAACTGCACTTGGAGATGAGGGTGGATTTGCACCAAACCTTAAAAGTAATGAAGAGCCAATTGAAGTTATTATGCAAGCAATAAATAAAGCTGGATATAAAGCTGGTGAAGATATTGTAATTGCTATGGATGTTGCAAGTAGTGAATTTTGTAATGAAGATGGAAAATATGAGTTAAAATCTGAAAATAGAGTTATAAGTTCTGAAGAGTTAGTTGATTACTATGCAAAACTTTGTAATAAATACCCTATTGTTTCAATTGAAGATGGTTTAAGTGAAGATGATTGGGACGGCTGGAAAATGATGACTGAAAAAATTGGAGAGTTTATACAATTAGTTGGAGATGATTTATTTGTAACAAATAAGAAAATTTTAGCTGAAGGTATTGAAAAGAAAATTGCAAACTCAATTTTAATTAAACCAAATCAAATTGGAAGTGTAACAGAGACTATGCAAACAGTAAGACTTGCTCAAAGAAATGGTTATACTTGTGTTATGAGTCATAGAAGTGGAGAGAGTGAAGATGCTTTTATTGCAGATTTTGCAGTAGCATTAAATACAGGACAAATTAAAACAGGTTCAACTGCTAGAGGTGAGAGAACGGCTAAATATAATAGACTAATAGAGATTCAAAGAGAGTTAGGCAATGGTGAGTATTTAGGAAAAGAGTTATTTAAGTAATTCGCAAAAAAATGAAAGAAGCTCAAGAGAATATTATAGATGAATTTGCAGATATAGAGATAGATGATAGTCAATGGTTTGATGTTGCAAAACTAGGGATTACTAAACTTCTCCTTTTGGCTTCCACTATTATAGGCTTAGGATTCTATGTTGGAGATTTACTCTATGGTTTAAATTCACTAAGTGTTTTGGATAAATTAACTCATAAAGAGATTTATTTAGAGAGTAGTATAGAAAAGTTAAAAGAGGAAAATGCAAGGTTGCAAAAAGAGTATTTTGAATTAAAAGGATTAGAACCAAAGTGAGATATATATTTTTATTATATTTTTTAGTTTTAGGATTAGTTGCAAGAGAGAATCCATTTCAAGAACTTTTAGGAGAGAAAGATATTGATATGAGTGAAGCTCCAAACTTGCCAAAGCCAAAATATTTTACAACAGAAAAAATTAATTTGCCAACTAGTGCTAGAGTAGTTGAAAATATAATAGTAAAATATAAAAATATTGATGGCTCAATTGCACAAAAATCTATAAGAGTTAATAAAGATATAGATTGGCACTATCCATTAATTGTTACTCATACAAAAAAAGATACTCCACTAAAATTAGGTCATAAAGTTTTAGCAAACATTCCTCCTCCAATAAGTGATAATATTGCATTGGCTTCAAAAAAAATTTTAACTTTAAAACCATTTGATTTTTTAAGTATAGATATTTATAAAAATAGAATTTTTTTACAAACTAAAGATTTAAAAATTAGAAGTTTTATAACTGCAAATCCCTCTAAAATTATAGTAGATTTAGATAGAGATATTCCACATACAAAAAAATTAAAAATTAATGAAGATAGCTTCTTTAAAGAGATAGAGATTGGAAGACATAATAAATATTATAGAGTCGCACTTAGGCTTGATGGAAAGTATAACCATACTTTGAAAAAAGTAGATGGTGGTTATTTAGTTGAAGTTAAATAATTTTTTATTAATAGGTTTTATGGGAAGTGGTAAGAGTAGTATTGGAAGGCTTTTAGCTAAAAAAATTGATAAATATTTTATTGATACAGATTCTTTAATTGAGCATTCTGAAAATAAAACCATAGATGTTATATTTAAAACTAAAGGTGAACCTTATTTTAGAGAGTTAGAAAAAAATACTTTTAATTGGTTAATAAATATAGATAATGCAGTAATTTCAACAGGTGGTGGCTTACCAGTTCATATTGATAATTTAAAAAAAGTTGGAAGAGTTATTTATCTTAAAATTGACTTTGAAGTTATATTAAGTAGATTAAATCAAGATGAAATTATAAAAAGACCACTCTTTCAAAATATAGATAAAGCAAGGGAATTATATTATCAAAGAGATAAGATTTATTCTCAAAAAGCTGATATAGTAGTTAGTACTGATATTAAAATTGATGATATAGTCTCTAAAATTATAGACTTAATTTAGACTATTTTTATAATACTACTTAATTTAGTCATTCCAAAAACTTCTCTAACAAACTCTTTTGTATTTATAATTTTTAAATTGCCATTTTTTATTTTTAACTTTTTAAAAATAGCAATTAACATAGCTAATCCATTACTATCTATAAAATTAATCTCTTTAAAATTTAAAATTAAATTAATATAATTTCTCTCTATCATAGAATAAACTGTTTTTTTCAATTCAATTGAACTATTTATATCTATTCTTTCAATTAGAGGAGTAATAATTAAATTATTTTCCTCTTTTTTAAATACTATTTCCAAAATTACTTTTTCTCTTTATCTGTAATCTGTTTTTTAAATAGAGAATATTCAAGTGATAGTTTCCCTCCACCTTGTGTCAATAAAATAAAAAGCATTGCTAAATAGTAGAGCGGTATCTCAAAACCGTGGTTTAATGCTGAAAAACCATTTTGAATATGTACACTAAAAATCATAAGAGTTACAACTGCCATCAAACCTAATGCAACTTGTCTGACCATAATTCCAAGTACAAGAGTCACAACTCCTATTAATTCAACTGAAGAGACTAAATAAGCATTAAAAGCAGGTGCTGGAATCTCTAAAGATGTAAACCACTCAATTACAGCATTCATATTATTCCATTTCATAATAGCTGAATCAAAAAATCCATAAGATAAAATTACTCTTAAAAATAGAAGTGATATATCATCAAACTTTTTGAAAAACATTGCACTATACTCGTAAATTTTTCTAAACATTTTTAGCAACCTTTTGGTAAAATTTAATTTTTAAATGATAACATAATATGAAAATATACTTTCTTATTTGAATTGAGGATAAATGATAAAACTATTACTTTTATTATCTATATTTTTTGTCTCAACTCTATTATCAAATCAAATTGAATTTAAAGAGTTAATTAAAACAAACGAAAACCTAGTAATAGAAAAATTAATAATTAATGAAACTTGTTGTAAAAAACCTAAACCGAAAAAAAAAGTTAAAAAAAAGAGAAAAAAGAGAGTTATAAAAAAACCTTTTTGTTTAGCTCCTCCACCTACAACTGATTTATGTAAATTGAGATGTGCACCAACTAAAGAAGAGTTAAAAATGGCAGAGGTTGCTTGGAAATATATAGAGAATAACTATAATAAAAAGAGTGGTTTAGTAAATTCGGCAAATAAATTTACTTCAGGTGCAACTTGGGATTGGGCAGGTGCAGTTTATGGAATGTATACAGCTTATAAATTTGGGATAATTGATAGAAAAAAATTTGATGAAATGTTTTCAAAATTTGTAGAAGCTTTGCAAAAAATGCCTCTATTTAATAATGAGTTACCAAATAAAACTTATAATACAAAACTCTTAAAAATGTCAGATTATCGAAATAAATCAACTCCAGACGGGATTGGCTGGTCTGCACTTGATTTAGGACGACTTATGAGTTCGCTTAAGATGATAAAAAATTGTATGCCTGAATATTCTGAAGGAATTGATAAATCTCTACTTAGATGGAATTTTTGTAATCTCTTTAATGAAGAGGGGACAATGTTTGGAGCGATGAGACGAAAGGGTAAAAAATTAGTAGTTCAAGAGGGTTTAACAGGTTATGAGGAGTATTCAGCTAAAGCTTTTAATTTATGGGAATTTAATACAGATAAAGCAAAAAGATATGATGATATTGAATTTGTAGAGATTTATGGTATTAAAATTCCTATTGATAAACGAAAAAACTTTCATAATTATGTAGTTAGTGAATCTTATTGGCTTCAAGGAATGGAGTATGATTATGGTGATAAAGAGACTGAAATATATGCAAGAAGAATCCACGATGTTCAAAGAGAGAGATACAGAGAAAGTGGTGTTTTAACAGCAATTAGTGAAGATAATATAGATAGAAAGCCATATTTTTTATATAACACTATTTATGTAAACGGTGAAACTTTTAAAACTATTACAGATAAAGCAGAAGATTACGATATGTATAAATCTCTAAGCACAAAAGCTGGACTTGGAATGTATTATATATTTAATACTCCATATTCAAAAAGAGTTTTTAATGCTTTGCGTTACGCTTATGATGAGAATAAGGGTTGGTATTCTGGTAAATATGAAAAAATTGGAGGAATGAATAAAGCTTTAACTCTAAATACAAATGGGATTATTTTAGAGACTCTTCTATATGGCAAAATGGGTCCTTTACATAAACAAGGTCGAGATGAATTTTCATATTGGGATTTTTATAAAGATAATGTAAATAATTTTAGATGTTTACCAACTGATAGAATATTTACTATTTTAGAGCCAAATTATCCTGACAAAAATACAACTTTAAGTCTTAAAGATATTGAAAAAGCCAAAATTGCTTGGAGATATTTTGAAGTTAATTATAATAAAAATAGTGGTTTTGTAAACGGAAATTTTAAATTTCCACAAGTTAAAGTTAAAGATATTGCAAATACTATATTTGGAACAATTTCAGCTCAAAAATTAAATATTATAACACTAGAAAATTTTAATGATAGAGTTTCAACTCTACTAAATACTTTAAAAAATATTAAGTTATATAATAATGAGTTACCAAATACTGTTTATAATGCAAAAAATGGTGATATGGTTAGTTTTTCAAATAAATTATCTAAAAAAGGGGTAGGATTTGTAATTAATGATATTGCTAAACTTTTAACGGCTTTTTATACTTTAGAGCAAAATTATCCAAACTATAAAGATGATATTTATCACATAGTTTCAAGATTTGTATTTAGAAGAGCAACAAAAGATAAAAAAGCTTATAGTATATTTTTTAATGGAAAGAAAGAGTTTATAAATAGAGAGATAAAACCAGCTTATGAATTTTATATTAGAAATGCGTTGAGATTTTATAATATTAAAATAGAGAGTGATTTAATTGGTGAGGTCTCTTTGGATTACAAACCAATTAATAATTATGAAGTTGTAATGGGATTTAAATCAAAAGTAGCAAATGCAGAACCATATCTTTGGACTATGTTAGAACAGCCATATTTTTTAAAATATAAACACTATATATCAAATATTTTTTTAGCTCAAAAGGCTCAATATAAAAAGATAAAAAAGTTAATTACATCAAGTGAAGAAGCTATCGATAAAAAACCAAACTATATATTTGATAATATTTATGATAGTGGAAAACTATTTCCAACAATAGGAAAAGATAAAAAACCATATCAAAAACTGCGAAATGCAAGTATTAAATCAGCTTTTATTTATGAAGCACTTTATGATGATATCTATTCTAAATTTTTAAGAGATTCCCTAGATGGTAATTTTAGTAAAAATAGAGGTTTTTATAATGGTGTTTATATAGATAAAAACAGAAAAAACTCTAAAATAGATTTGACTACAAATACAGCTGTTTTAGAGGCACTTTTATATAAAAAGATAGGAAATTTTTATTATCATCATAAACCAAAAGAGTTAAAAAAACTAAAAAATATTAATAAAAATATAAAAGGAAAAGTTTACTCAATTCAAATTGCTAGTTCAAAAAAACTTGATGATATGAAAAGAGTATTTAAAAAAATAAAAAGTCATAGTGATGTTAGAATCGAAAAGAAAGGTGAATATTTTGTTTTGAGAGTTGGAATATTTAACAATAAAAATAGTGCAAAAGATTTATATAAAAAATTAAAAAAGAGTTTTAAAACAGCAATATTAAAAAAAGTTGATATAGATTCAGATAAATTTATACACTCTAATAGTAAATTAACATCTATTTCATATAAATATCCACATAAAAATATAGTAAAAATTGCTTATAACAGAGAGTTTGCAAAGTATAAAAAAAGCTTTGATAAAAAAGAGAAATTAAGAAAATTAGAAGAGGAGAAAAAAAGAAAAGCTCTTGAAGCAAAAAGAAAAAAAGAAGAAGCTGAAAAAAAGAGACTTGAAGATTTAAAGAAAAAAGAGGAAGAGGCTAAAAAAAAAAATTAATAATTAAAAAAGAGTCTAATCATAAAGATATAGATATTTTAGATGATATAACAAGTGAACACCCCTCTGATGAGTTAGAATCATTTTTAATAAATACAAAAAATTTTAAGTTAAGTAAAGTATTTGGAAAATTAAAACCATTAAAAGATTGGTTTAGAGGTGGAATTAAATATTGTACTACTGGGCATAATTTAAAAAAAGATGGGATAATAGGTAAAGAGACATTTAATTTTTCATTAAATATAAACCCTATGACATATTGGTTTTTTGGATTAACTTATACAAAATATTTAAATGAGTATGAGAATAACTCTTATCAACCTAATTTTAGTTACTCATTTGGTTATAATGATTGGCACGATGGAACTTTTAGCTTAGTTTATTCAAATTATGCAGATAATAGATTAAGTCCAAATCATAAACAGAGTTTAACAAATTTTCAGAGTGGAACTTGGGATTTAGGGTATAAAAAGAGATTAACAACTTCTCTATTTGGAGTATTATCATCAAGATTACACTATATTTACACACCTTCTAATGACAAGAAAAAAATATCTTTTACACTTGGTAAGAATATTTTAGGAGTTACTACAAGCCTAAACTTAAGTCACGAATTAAAAGAGAAAAATACAGTAGCATCTCTATCTTTAAAAAAGTTTATCTATAAAAAGTTTTTTGTTTCAGGCACAGCTTATCACTATTTTGATTATGATAAACAAAAGGATTGGGAAGGTGATTACGCTTACTTTTTTGGTTGGTTTGACTCACGCCCTTTTCATCTCTCAATCACATACTCAAATTACTATATGAAAACGAGATATAAATTTCGAGATGAAAAAGGCATAAGCTTTTTAGATGGAAATTTTTGTGTTTCCACTAATTGGAAGTTTTGAATATTTATTCCATCAAACTACAAATTTTATTTTTTAGTATTTTTAACTCATTTTCATTCAGAATTGTTAAAATATTTTTTTCTAATAAAAACCTATCAATATCTAAAGTACAAATCCAATTAGCTACACACTCACTATTTTTTTTAAGTTTATCTCGTGCTTTTATCTCTAAACGATAATCTCCTCCTAAAATTGAAGTGCTAAGAGGTACTACTAAAACACTTTTATAGATATTATCTTTAATTGAATGGTTTAAAAAACTGTTTTGCATAACAACTGCTGGTCTAATTTTACCAAATTCATTATTATATTTTTTACCAAAATTTACAAGATAAACTTCACCTTGTTTAATCAATTTTATCTCCTAAATCATTTATAATTTCATTATTTTTAAAATCTTTAGATAGAGCTTTTTTATTTTTCTCTTTCCAAATTTCATATTCAATATTTTTAATATCTTCACTTATTAAATCAAAATATTTTGCAGGTATAACAATACTTTTAATTAAATTTTTTCTCTTATCTTTGATATATATAATATCTTCAATATCACTAAGTAATTTTGGTTTTTTTGCAATTTCATTAACTGCTACTATCATTTAAACTCCTTTTAATATATGTATATTAATATACTACTTATAGTATACATCTTAAAACATTAAAAGGAAAATATATGAGAGAGTTTTGGAATCATAAAGCAAAAAGTTACCCAAGCCCAGCGGATGAAGATGGGCTTAAAACACCTAAAAAAGTTTTAGCTAAAGCAAAAGAGTTTGGAGTTGAATTTAGAAATAAAACTATTTTAGATATAGGATGTGGTACAGGACTTTATAGTTCGCTTATGGCAAAAGAGGCAAAGAGTATTTTAGGTGTAGATATCTCTAGTGGAATGTTGGCGAAATTAGATGAGTATATAAAAGAGTTTAATATAAAAAATATAACTATAAAAGAGGCAGATTTTAAAGATTTTAATATAAGCGATAAATTTAATATAGTTCTTTCAGCTATGACACCAGCAATTAATTCAAAAGATGATTTAAAAACTATGATAAATTTATCAAATGAGTATTGCATATATATTGGATTTGCAGGAAAAAAGGAGAGTCCATTGATGAATGAGATACTCTCACACTTTGGATTTAGTTATGAGAGTAAAGATGGTTTTTCAAAAACTACTAATAACTTAAAAGAGTTGGGTTTTAAATATCAAGAGGCATTTTTTGAGCATAATTGGAGTCAAGATGGCTCAATAGAAGAAGTTACTAAAGATGTGTTAAATCATTTAAAACTTAAAAATTTTGAAGTTGATGAGTTAAAAGTAACGGAGTTATTAACACCTTATATAAAAAATGGAGTGATTAAAAGAGAGACTTTTTCAAAGATAGGTGTTTTAGTTTGGAGAGTTTAAGAGTTATATTAAAAAAAGAGAATATAATTAACGGATAATATTTTTTAAAAAAGGTTTACTTATGAATATTAAATCTCAAGAGATAAATAATTTTTTAGTTATAGAGTTAGATAATGCTAGAATTGAAGCAACTAATTCAAATATTATAAAAGAATCTATCAATGAAATTAAATTATTAGAAGATAAGAATGTTATATTAAATTTAAATAATATTGAATTTATGGATAGTTCAGGTATAGCAGTAGTTATAAGTTTATACAAAAAATTAGTTTCAAACTCTAAAGAGTTAAGAATTTGTAATTTAAATGATTTTTTAAAAGAGTTATTTGATATTACAAAATTAAATCAAATAATGAAAATATATGATTCTCTTGATGATGCTTTAAAATAGTATAAACTATGAAAGAAGAGTTAAAAATAAATAGTGATATTGAAAATCTTAAAAACACTATAAGGTGGATAGAAGATAGAGTAAATTTAAATCCTAAAAAAAAGATAGGATTTATTTTATCCACACAAGAGGCGATAGTTAATGCTATAAAACACGGAAATCAAGAAGATAAAACTAAAAGTATATATTTAACTCTACAAATAGATGACAAATCAATTAATTTAACTATTACAGATGAGGGAGAGGGAGTTAAAGAGAATAATCTTAATCAAGAAGTTGATTTATTAAAAGAGTCAGGACGAGGAATTTTAATTATGAAAACATATTGTGATGAGGTTAAATTTAAGGAAAATAGCGTTGAATTAAAAATAAATTTATAAAGGAAACTTATGAAAGCTGTAATTTTAGCTGGGGGAAAAGGGACAAGAGTTAGACCACTTACATATCTACTACCAAAACCGATGGTTCCAATTGTTGAGAGACCTATTATGAGTTTTTTACTTGATTTACTAAAGAAGCATAATTTTAATGAAGTTGTTGTAACTGTTGGATATTTAGCAACTATGATTGAAGATAAGTATAAAAATGGTGCTGATAATAATATGTTTATCTCCTATTCACTTGAGGGTAAAATGGTTGAAGATGAGATTGTTCCATCAGGTTTAGGCTCTGCTGGAGGTTTAGCTAAAGTTCAAAATTTTTCAAATTTTTTTGATGATGATTTTTTAGTAATTTGTGGTGACGCGATAATTGATTTAGATTTGAGTGAAGTTATGAAGTATCATAAAGCCAAAAATTCAACTGTCACCGTTATTTTAAAAGAGGTTGCTAAAGATGAAGTTTATAAATATGGTGTTGTTGTAACTAATGAGAATGATAGTGTTTTATCTTTTCAAGAGAAGCCAAAAATAGAAGAGGCTAAAAGCAATATGATAAATACAGGTATCTATATTTTTAGTCCAAAAGTATTTGATTATATTCCAAATGATGTTGAGTTTGATATTGGAAAAGATTTACTTCCGCTATTAGTTGAAAAAAACGAACCATTTTTTGCTAAAAGTTTTGATTTTCAATGGATTGATGTTGGAAGTACAAAAGATTTTTACAATGCAAATATGATGTTAATTGATAAAAAAGTAGATGGTGTAACCCCTTTTGGAAAAGAGATAAAAGAGAGTGTTTGGATGGGAATAAACTCTAATATTGATGAGAGTGTAGAGATAATTCCACCAGTATATATTGGTGGAGGTGTTAAAATAGAGAAAGGTGTCAAAATAAAAGGACCCTCTATGATTGGGGCAAACTCTATTATAAAAGAGAATACTACAATAGATAAAAGTATTATTTTAAATTATACAAAAATTAACTCTTTTGCAAACATTAAAGAGAAAATTATTGCAGGTAAATATTTAATTAATCCTTTTGGGGCTTCAATTGATATTGAAGAGACTGATATGAATTTTTTAGTAGATGATGCTAGGCGAGATGAGAAGGATTTAAATGATGAGCAAAAAGAGATAATGCAAATGTTAAAAGATATAGAAAATTTTAAGATAAATAAGTAAAAAAGTATATGGATTGATTAATGAATGAAGATAGTTGGGAGATACGATTTTTAAAAGAGAGAGAATCTAAAGAAGAAGCTCAAAAAGTTATTGAAAAATTAAATAGAGAGCTAGAAAAAAAAATAAAAGAGAGAATAGAAAAAAAAGTATTAGAACAAGCTATAAGAGATAGTAGAGAAAAATTTAGAGGTTTAGCAGATTCAGCACAAGATTCTATAATTATGGTAGATGAGGGAGATAGAATACTCTATTGGAACAATTCAGCAAAAGAGATGTTTGGATATAAGAGAGAAGAAGTTTTTAAAAAAGAGTTACATAAAGTTATAGTTCCTTTTCTTTATAGAAATTATTATATGGATGGATTTAATGAATTTAAGTTAAGTATTCACAATAGAGATAGAACAAAAAAAAAGATTGTATCAATATTTGGAATGAGAAGAGAAGGTGAACAGTTTCCGATAGAAGCTACAGTTTCGACTCTTTATATAAAAAATAGATTAAACATTGTTTGGATTATTCGAGATGTTTCAAAAAGGGCAGAACTTGAAGCAAAGTTAAAACTTTTAAATTTTAATTTAGAGCAAAAAGTTAAAGAGGAAGTTGAAAAAAATCAAAAAAAAGAGCGAGAGACTCAACACTTAAAAAATGAAATGGAAATTGCAAAAACTATTCAAAACCATATTTTGCCAAAGAAATTACCTCAAAGTGAAAATTTAGAAATTTCAACATTTTATGTAGCTGCTGAATATGTAGCAGGAGATTATTACGATTTTTTTTTAACAGAGAATGGAGATATAAATATAATTATAGCTGATGTTTCAGGTCACGGAATTGGTTCAGGAATGTTAGTTAGTAACTTTAGAGGGTTATGTAGGGCATTACTTTCAACTAATGAAAATTTAGAGAAACAGTTGAAAATTATTAATAATAATATTACAAAAGATTCAGGAGATAGTGGAGTCTTTATAACAGCATTTTTTATAAGATATTTTGTAAAAGAGAATAGTTTTATCTATGTAAGTGCTGGGCATAATGATATTTTATATTTTAATTCAGAGTTAAATTCTATTGAAAAGCTAAAATCTCAAACTTTGCCTTTAGGGGTTATTGAAAATATAAATTATAATCCAATTTCAAAAACTATCTCAAAAGATGATTTAATTTTATTATATACAGATGGTTTAAGTGAAGCTAACAATAAAAATAGTGAAATGTTTGGATTAGATAGAGTAGAAAAAATTTTAAATAAACACTCAAATAATCCCCCAAAAGAGATAATAAATAATTTAAATAAATCACTAAATGAGTTTATAGGTCGTGTTAAAATAGATGATGATATGACTATTTTAATAACTAAATTTATATAAATAAGGTATTTTATGAAAATTGTAAATATTTTTTTAATTTTAATAATATTCTCTTTACAGCTTTTAGCAAATTTTAATTATCCACACAATATTTCATTAAATGGAGATTGGTTATATAAAATTGATAATAAATTTCATTCAGTAAATTATATTTATAAGTTTAGTGGAAGTGAGCCAAGTATGAAAATACCAAATAATTGGTATTTAAATGGCATAAATCATTCAGGAGTTATATGGTTTAATAAAAAATTTAAAATATCAAAAAGTTATAAAAACAGAAATATATTTTTATCTTTTGATGGAGTTGATTATATATCTGATGTTTGGGTAAATGGAAATTATATAGGAAATCACGAAGGATATTTTCAAAATTTTAAATTTAATATTACTAAATATTTGAATTTTAACAAACAAAACTTTATTACTATTAGAGTAAATTCTCCATTTGAAGCAATTGGTGAATATTATAGTTTAAGAAAAACAACACTAAGAGGAATATTTGCACACCACGATACAAGAGCTGGAAACGCTTGGTCAGAGCTTAGTCAAGATAGAAATAGTGGTGGAATATGGAATGATATAAAACTCTTAATTTATGATGATATAAAAATTGATAATTTATTTATTACTTCAAAAATAAAAAGTAAAAAATTAGCAAAAATAAGAGTCGATTTTGAGTTAGAAAACTTTAAAAAAATAAAAGATAAAAAAGCCTCTATTACGATTGAGCCTAGAAACTTTAAATCTAAAGGCTTTATGTTTGAAGTGGATTTAAAAGAATCAGCAAAACAGTCAATAGAGTTTAATTTAAACAATCCTAAACTTTGGGAAACTTGGGATTATGGATTTCCTCATCTATATAATTTAACTCTAAAAATTAATGATACAAAAATTAAAACCCACTTTGGAATAAGAGAAGTTAGAGTTGATAAAAAAGATATATTCTATTTAAATAAAAATAGAGTTTTTTTAAGAGGTACAAATTATATTTCTTCTCACTATTTAAGTGAAATGAGTGAAGAGAAGTTTAAAAAAGATTTAAAATTAATGAAAGAAGCAAATATAAATGCAATCCGAGTTCACGCACATATTGAACCCAAAATATTTTATAAGTTAGCTGATGAAATGGGTTTTTTAGTTTGGCAAGATTACAATTTACAGTGGGGATATACTGAAGATATAGAATTCAAAAAAGAGGCAAAAAAACAAATTGTAGATATGGTTGAGTATTTATATAATCACCCATCTATTATTTTATGGTCAATTCATAATGAACCCCCTTGGGATTCTCCTTGGATGAAGTGGAAATATTTTGATTATAAAAAGAGTGATAAACAAAATTATAAGTTAGATTTAGCACTATTTGATGTAGTAAAAAAGAGAGACACTACAAGACATATTAAAATGATATCAGATGGAAAAGAACACCCTTGGTATGGTTGGTATTCACTTGATTATTTTGCTTTTGATGATAAATTAAAATCCTCTGTCATTTCAGAGTACGGTGCACAAGCATTGCCAAATATAAATTCACTTCAAAAAATAATTCCAACTGATAAATTGTTTCCAAAAAGTAAAAAAGATTTTAAAATTTGGAACTATTTTAACTTTCAAGAACGGGAAAATTTTGAAATTGCAAAAATTAAAAAGGGTGCAAATATTTTTGAATTTATAGAAAATAGCCAAACTTATCAAGCTGATTTAATAAAGTATGCAACTGAATCTATGAGGGTACAAAAGTATAAAAATATTAGTGCAATTTTTCAATTTCTATTTAATGAACCGTTTACTTCTATAAATTGGGGAATAATTGATAATTTTAGAGTTCCAAAAAAAGGTTATTTTAGTTTAAAAAATTCATTTGAGCCAATATTGCCAATTGCAAAATTAAAAGATAACAAAATAGATATTTATGTAGTAAATGACTATTTAAGAGAGTTTAAAGATGTAAAACTTAGTTACTCTCTTTATGATAAAAATTCTAAGTTAATTAAATTTAAAGAGATAAATATTAATATCAAAAAAGATAGTGTTAAAAAAATAGAGAGTTTGAGAGTTAAAAAAGATAAAGAGTATAACTTTTTTATCAACATAGAAGTTGATGGGAAAGTAGTTACGAATAGCTATAGTTTTAAGAGAAAAAGTGAGGAAAAATAAATTATGGAATTAGTCTATTTATGGATAGAAAAATACAAAAATATTGAAAGTCAAGGTTTTAATTTTTCTTCAAAGTTTAAGTGTGAATTTGACAAAGATAGTAAAACTTTAATAATAGATGAAAATCCAAATCATATAAATAATTTTTTTGGTGAAAATATAAATATAACTGCAATAGTTGGTAAAAATGGAAGTGGGAAGAGTGGAGTTTTAAGAACTATTATACATATAATAGGTTCACATATTGTAGTTTATTATTTTAATAATATATTTTAT
>JADGEE010000055.1 GCA_016744535.1 Campylobacteraceae bacterium | reverse complement strand
ATTATATATATTATATTTATTTATAAAAGAGGTTGAATTTGAATTATAAAATTTAGAGGATACCCCAACAGGTACAACTTCAATTTTATTTTTATCTATTTCAAAATAATCAAGCAAAAACTGTTTTTCTGAATTTGAATTTGCAATAATAACTTTTGCATAATTAAATAATTTTTGCCTATATTTATAAGTATTTTCTATCGGATATAATTTTTGAATATATTTTAAAATTTGTAATTTAAAGTATGATAAATTAGAGTAATCAATTGCAGAAACTATTAATTTTTTATTTTGCCCAGATAAAGATGTATATAACTCTGAAACTGCATTATTTGAACCAAATAGATGAAAAATATCAAAATTAGCCTCTCTTTTATATATATCAAATAAATCTGCATCTATCTCTTTTTGCTTTAATTGATAGAGAGTATTATTAAACATAGTTTCACCACCACCATTTACAAAAAGAGTATGTGGGTGAAATTGAAAAAATTTAATTTTCATTATTTAATTCCTAAATGTTTAAAAATATATTCACGAGATGTTTTTTTGAAATTATCTATAATCTCGTTACTAAAATTACTATTTTCATTCTCTAAATAGAAATCACTAAACTCTCCTATATAAACCTCTCCATTATCATCTGTATATTTTTCAGCTTCAAAAAAATATTCACCAATTTTACTTTTTATTGTAGCTTTATATGTTTGATTAGGATACAAAGATTCTGAAAATATAAATTCTCTAGCACTTTTTCCACCAAAAATATTTGGAACTCTTCCATCAAAACTCTCTAACTCACTATTAGCTATTCCTGATAATTTCAATAATGTTGGAAGTAAATCGATGTTTTCAATATATTCATTACTCCTCGAACCTTTAAAAGAGTTAGATTTAATCATAAGTGGTACATTAATTTTCTCTTTTTTTAATAATCTTAAAATATGTTTATTATGATTAATATTAATCGTATGTGATGTAGCGTGATCTGAAGTAAGTGTAATTAATACTTCATCTTCACTATAATTATTTTTTATAAACTCATATAAATAATTTAACTGATAATCAACGCGTTTTAGCTCATTTATATAACGCTCTGTGGATTCTTCAGAATAAAGAGAAAAAGGAGTCTTTAAATTTAATCCCTTTATCTCATAATTATGAGCATTTATACTAAGATTACTTTGAGTGTTTATATCAGGTACATGATTTAAAATATGGTGAGTATCAAAAATTGATAACCAACTAAAAATATCTCTATCAGGAAAAGTTCTAGCATTTTCTATAAATTCATAAATTATTTCATTAATAGATAAATCGTTTTTAAATATTGCTCTATCAAATCCTTTACAGTAACCATTTTTTAAAGATTGAGAAGGATTTGCAGTGACAAGATGTGTTAAATATCCAGCATCTTTAAAAAATTCTGAAATTAATTTATAATCTTTTCCTAACTCTTCATATTTTCTTGGATGAAAATAATTTAAATTTTTTACATATTTTCCAGTAAACATTGTGGCTAAACTTGTATGAGTATATTCTGTATTTGAAAAACAGTTATCAAATATAAAATCGTCTTTAAAATAATCATAAGTATAAGGCATAATCTCTTGTATATTTTTATTAATTAAACTTCCAGTAAGTCCATCAAGAAATAGAACAATTACTAATTTTTTTTTGTTTTTTTGTTTTTGAGTTAAAGCAATAGGCTTACCAATAATTAATTCACTCTCTGATTCTATAAATACAGAGGAATTTTTATAAACTTTTATATAATTAAATCTATTTTGAGGAGTGTTTTTTAGTAAATTTACTTCATTATTAACTTTAAAAAATATCTCTTTATTACTATTCGAATCAGTGAATGCTTTTTCATTTAATATTGAAATTGGAATAAGAGATTTTTCTGATACTTCTATACTTATTTTTTTTGTTTTTTTACCGAAAATTACCTCTTTTTTTAATAAAGAGTTATATTTTTTATAATCTGATTTTAATACTCCTAAAGATTCTCTATAATATAGTGCAATATATCCAAATCCTTTTTTATTAAGAAAAACAGGATTTCCAATTAAAAGTATATTTTTACTTTTAAAAGATGCAGGAGAAAAAATATCTTTAATCTTTTTGTATAGAGTATATATAGACATAAATATAGATTTTAAAAATATTGGTAAATATTTACTATGATATATTTTTCTTAAATAAAATATAATTCTCATCTATTTAAATAATTCCTCTCATCTCTTAGCAATTATTCTTATCACATAAGGGTCTTCATCTTTATGAGGAGCAAATCCTTTATCTTCAATAGAATATATAATTTTTAATCCAGAATTTTCCACTTTCTTTTTAATTAAATCAAATACTAAAAATCTTCTATAATGGTCTGTAACATATTCATTTTTTCCAACTCTTTTTCCTTCTCCAAAAAGTTCATCTTTTATACTCCTAGCTTCAAGAAAAAAGAGTCCATCATTTTCTAAAGAATTGAATATTAAATCAAGTGTTCTAGTTTCAGATTCTTCATCAATTGAGTGAAAAGTAAATCTAGAATATATGTAATCATATTTACAATCTACATTAAAATTTGTAAAATCTTGCTCTTTAAACTCTAATTTTTCAGAACCATAAGTTGTATTTAAAAAATCAATCTCTTTAGTACATTGGTCTATTCCAGTAGTATTTAAAGATAACTCATTACTGAAATATAAACTATCTCTACCGTTACCACATCCTAACTCAAGTATTTTTTTATTATTTGAAATATAACTTGATATAAAATCTGCAAATAGTGACTGTTTGTTTGGAATCTTATGGTTTTGATAATACTCTTCCCAATAATCTACACTTCTCTTTGTAAATAAATTATCAATTTTATCAAGAGCATTTTTTGTTACTAATTCAACATTATTATCTAAACTATCCATAGCATTATTATTTAAAATTAACTCTGGATTAGCAGGTATATCATATTCTAAATCAACACCTACAACATCTTTTATTTTCCCAGAATATAAATCTTTTTTGTTTCTATTTTTAAGTTCATTAATATCTACATCTAAAAAAACTTCAATATAATCTTTTATTTCAACTCTATTATATTCTTGGATTTCTTCAAAAAGAGACATTGTTGCACAAATTACATTAATATTTTCATTGTCTAACATTTTACACAAACCAGATACCTGCTTTGCTCCTCTTAATCTTTCACTTAATGAATAACCATAATTGTTATCAAGAGCTTTTCTAATAATATCTCCATCTAAAAAAACAGTATTTTCATATTTTTGTTTTACATTTTCATAAACTCTTTTACCAATAGTTGTTTTACCACTACCGCTAAGTCCTGTAATCCATATAACCATTAAATTAACCTTTATTATAAGATATTAAAAAGTAAATTTTTTATATTTATAAGCTTTTTCTTTTGATATTATATTTTAAGAATACTTATATAGATATTATTGAATCTTATTGCATTTTTAAGCAAAAAAACTCTTCACTATCTTATAAGTTTTTTGAAAAAATTTATAAAAGTATAATTTATAATCTATCTTTCCATTATAATAAATGTATTGCATTGCTTCATAAGCATATCTATATTTTTTACTTTTAATAAATTTAAAAGCAATTTTTATATCATAAATTGTTCTCATTTTATTAAAATCATTATCTATATATATTTTAGATGGTTTATAAACTTTGTTTTTTAACCCCTTTTCAACAATATTGGATAAATTTTGTTCAAAATTTCTTAAAGTATACTTAGAGATAGCTTTTTTATATCCATTTAGTGCTATTTCTTCTCTTTTATCATCATTTTTAAGATAAAATTTTATTTTTTCAAGCATATCTTTTTCATCATAAAAAACCTCAATTTCTTTACCAATTTCATATATATTTTCTAATCCTTTTACATATTCTGTTAATAAAAAAGAACCACTAAGAGGAACTTCATAATTTCGTGCTTTTATATGTAATATTCTATCCATAATAGAATTTTCAGTGCCTTTTTCTAAAACTATTTTATTAAAACATAAATTTATTTTAGTTTGATTAAAAACTTTAACCATTTCTTCAAATGATATTTTTCCATTTTTACTACCAATCCCATATACATCTACTTCAATTCCATTTTTATTTAAAAAATTTACGCTTTCCTTTCTTTCTCCTGTTCTAATTGTTCCTACAAAACTTACATCTATATCTTTTGTAATATTTAATTTTTTATATAAGTTATCATTATAATATATTTGAAAAAAAGTAGCATTCAAACCTAATTCTGAATATTTACAAACAACATCATTATCAAATATAAGCATATTATCTATTGACTGTGCTAAATATTTCATCTTTATATTAAACATAGCACTATCATCTCCACTATATCTTAATACATAAGCCATAGATCTTATTTTTTCTATAAAAATTAAATCATATTCAATAGCAAAAAATAGAACAACTTCAATTTGATTTAATTCAATATATTCAATTAGAAGTTCTTTTGCTTTTACAATACCCAATTTAAATACATTTCCTACATAATCAAATTCAAAAAAATTATCAAAATTAGATAAAAGTAAATACCATTCCTTAAATAGACCATGCTTATCCGCATTATCCATACTATTTTTATCAAAGACCATAAGGATTCTTTTTTCTCTAAGATACATTTTACCTCCTAATTATTGATTTGTGAATTTTTCTTATTTATATTATTTAACAAGAGTAACTATTTTTTTATAAATATCACTATATCCCATATTATTCAATTGATGTAAATGCTCTCTATCGCCTATCTCAAAAGTATATTTATTATCAACCCCATAATTAATAACTTTTTTATTTAAATCAGAATTATTAATTAAATTTAAAATTATACTATCTAATCCACCACTGCTTAAAAATCCCTCTTGCATAGTGAGTATATAATCATACTTTTCAATCTCTTGAATTAACTGCTCTTTATTAAAGTTTTTTAAAATATATAAATCAATTAATCCAACTTCAATATTTTCATCTTCTTCTTTCTCTTTTAAATCTTCTATTATATTAAAAGCTTTTTGACTCATAAATCCAGTTGAAATTATACAGACTTTTTTTCCATCAATACATCTAAATCCATCTTTAAAATTTTGATTTTCAATATTTAAAGCTTGGAGTGGCTTTGCATCAAATCTGATATATTTTGGATGAATATCTTCAATTGTAGTATTTACATAATCTTTTGCTAATAGATAATCACTAGGAGAAAAAACTTCAATATTTGCTAAAGTATTTAAAATGTTTAAATCCTCTAAACAATGGTGAGTTGGACCACTCATATCGTAACTAAAACCAGCACCAACACCAATTATATTTACATTTAAATCTCTAAGTTGTGAAAGTATTGCTAAATTTACTCTAATTTGCTCATAACATCTCATCGTAATAAATGGAGCAATCGCATAAGCATAAACACAAAATCCCTCTAACGCTAAACCTGTTGCTACATTTATTAAATTCTGCTCTGCAATTCCAACATTTATAAATCTAGTTGGGAAGTCATCTCTAATTTTATCAAGTGCTGGAGCTCCAAAATCAGCAGATAGAAAAAATATTTTCTTATTATTTTTCATTTTTAAGTAAATCTCTTCTAAAAAGGTATCTCTCATAGTTTTTTTCATATTAAATCCTAATCAATTAATTTATCTATATCTTCAGGTTTTATACTAAGAATGTGGCTAAGTGGGCTTTTTTCTAAAAACTCAACTCCCTTCCCCTTAATAGTATTAGCAATTATAACTTTTGGTTTATTTCTACTTTCTGTTTTATTTTTTTCAAATATATTATAAAGCTCATTGATATTATGTCCATCAACTTCCTCTACATTCCAATTAAAAGCTTCAAATTTTTCACTTATAGATTCTAAATTTAAAATATTTTTACTAAAATCAAGCATAGAGGCTCTATTATTATCAATAATAAGTGTTAAATTATTAATATTATGTTGATTTGCAAACATAATCGCTTCCCAGTTTGAACCCTCATTTAATTCACCATCACCAACAATAACATAAACTTTTGAATCAGAATTTCTCTCTTTTAATCCCAAAGCTATACCACAACCAACTCCTAAACCGTGTCCTAGTGAGCCGTTGATTGTCTCATACCCAGGTATTATAGGGTCAGGTATTCCGCCTAAAAAACTCCCTTTTTTTGAAACTATATTTAATTCACTCATATCATAAAAACCCAAATCAGCTAATAGTGGATACATTGAAATTGAGCCGTGTCCTTTTGAGATAATAAATCTATCTCTAACATCATCTAATGGCTCTTTAGGATTAAACTTTAATATATCACCATAATATAAAGTTGTAAAAATCTCAACAGCTGATAATGATGATGCCACTCTAGTTTCAGGTGAAATTTTATGTATTTTTAAAGTTTCTCTTCTAACCCAATTAGCTTTTTTAGTTAAAAAATTAATTTTTTCCATATTATTTTCCATATTTTTCCTTGTACCAATTATAAGTGATATTTAAGCCATCCATAAATTCTACTTTAGGATTCCATCCTAAATTTAAAAATTTAGAGCTACCTAAAAGTTTTTTCGGTGTTCCATCTGGTTTTGATGTATCCCACTCTATTTTAGCTTTATAACCGATAACTTTTGAGATACATTCAGCTAACTCTTTAATAGAATAATCAACTCCACTACCGATATTATAGTGTCTATTTTTTAATTTATCAGAGTTTTTAATAGCAAAAATAGAGGCTTTTGCTATATCTTCACTAAATATAAATTCTCTTCTGGGTGTTCCACTACCCCACAGAGTAACTTTATCTAAATTATTATTTTTTGCATCATCAAATCTTTTTATTAGGGCTGATAATACATGAGAATTTTCTAAATCAAAATTATCATTAATCCCATAAATAGAGTTTGGAATTAAAGCTATAAATCTATTTGTATTATATTGGCTATTATATGACTTACAAGCGACTATTCCTGAAATTTTTGCTGAGGCGTAAGCTAAACTTGTTTGTTCAAGTTCTCCTGTTAGCCAATATTCTTCTTTCATTGGTTGTTCACATAATTTTGGATAAGTGCAAGATGAGCCATAAAAAACTACATTTTTAACTTCATATCTATTGGCTAATTCAAAAATATTATCTTGAATAGCTAAATTTATATGTAAAAAATCAGCTGGGAAACTCTTATTTGCAATAATTCCACCAACTTTTCCAGCACATAAAAATATATACTCAGGCTTCTCTTTTTCAAAAAAAGTTTCAACTTGGCTTATATTAGTTAAATCTAACTCTTTATGAGTTCTGACAACTATATTTGTATATTTATCCTCTTTTAAAACTTTTAATATAGCACTTCCTAAAAGCCCAGTATGTCCCGCTATATATATTTTAGAGTCTTTATACATTGCTAAACTTACTATTTGTTAAAATAGTGTAACCTTTAATAAGCTCTTTTATTCCCATATCAAGTGAAAAAGATGGTTTATATCCCGTTGCTTCAATTTTATCATTAGAAACTATATAGTTTCTTTGGTCTGGGTCTTTTCCAATAGGTGCTTCCATAATAGTAAATTCAGGAACATATTTTTTTATTATTGCGCAAAGCTCTAATTTTGATAGATTAGCATCAGATAAACCGACATTATAAATTTCATTTTTCATACTATCAAAATTATCAATCCCGTGAATAAAAGCTTTTGCTACATCTCTAATATGTATATAATTTCTTTTAAAATTTCCCTCAAATATAACAATAAATTTATCTTTTACAGCTCGATATGTGAAATCATTTACAAGTAAATCCATTCTAGGTCTAGGGCTTAAACCAAATACAGTAGCTAATCTAAAACTAATAGCATTTCCTCTATCAAGCATAATTTTTTCAGCTTCAACTTTTGTAACTCCATAAGTTGAAATTGGTTTAAGCGGTGATTCTTCTGTACAGTAAATTCCATCTTCACCAACTCCATAACCACTATTTGATACAGGCATTAAAATTCTCTGCTCTTTTGAAGTAACTTCAGTTAGCGTTTTAATAGCATCTCTATTTGTACTAATTGTTCCTATTTTGTCTCTATTACAAAGTGGTGCTCCCACAAGTGCTGCAAGAGGGATAATTATATCTTTATCTTTAACTACCTCTTTAATTGTACTCTTATCTCTAGCATCACCTTTTATTACGCTAAAACTATCATAATAACAGCAATCCATTAAAGAACCTTGTCCAAACATAAAGTTATCTAAAACTGTTACATTATGACCCAATTTTAACAACTCTAAAACCATAACTGAACCTAAATAACCAGCTCCACCTGTTACTAATATGTGATAACTCATTTTTATATCCTTCTAAATTTTTTAATTCTATTCTAATAGTTATTATTTTTTAATATTTTTTAATATTTTATCACTTTTCCGACCAAACAAAATAGTAAATTTTGCAAACTCTTTAATAGAATTATAATTTTGAGAACTCTCTATGGATAGACTCTCTTTATTCTTTTTTAGTTCTTCATTATTCATTAAATAGTCTTTTATATTATAATTAAAAGATATAGTTTCTTCAAAATTTTTATCAAGATTAGGCATTAACTTATTTTGAAATAAAAATATCTCTTCTAACTCTAAATTATCATAATCTATTTTCTCTTCACTTAAAAACTCTTTTGTAATATTATGTAACTCTACATAAAATAAATTTTTATCATATTGCATAATATTTAAAAATGCTAATTCATCTATATCCCAATAAATATCTCCGTATTCAGGAGTAATTATACACTTACTTGAAGAGTTTAACATTTCATTTAATCTATCATTAAATAACTGTATCTGTTTTATAATAATATAATCATTGAATTTATTTGAACTACTTAATTTAATTAAATAATTTAAATATTCTGAATATTTTATATTAAATCTTTTTCTAACATAACTCATTATGAAATAGCCTAATTTTAAACCATGTAATAATTGTAAAAGCCAAGATATTTGACCCTTCTTTTTCCATATTTCCCGTGGCATAGTATTTGTTTCTAAAATAACTTCTTCATATTCAACTATATCAAAACCACTTTTAGGGGAACAGTGTATTTCTGATAGTGGAAGCTTTACTGTTTTGATACCAAATTTTTCCCTATAATCTTTTTTATCCATATCAGTATTAATATATACTTGACAAAAATAAATAAATAGTTGATTTTTAATACCATTATCTAATATTGCATCTATCCCATTAAGAAATGATTTATAAGTTTCTCCTGGTAGTCCTAAAATTAACTCTGTATAAACAGGAATATTTGATTCATTGTATAAATCTAGTAATTCTTTATATTTTACAAGTTTAATATTTTTTCTTCCAACATTTTTTGCAGTTCCCTCATCAACAGTTTGAAATGATAATGTAGCTCCCTTATCTAATTGATTATTATGAAATTTTTTACATATTTCATATACTCGTTCAGAAGAGTTTTTAGCATAACACACCCTGAATTTTTCTGGATAGCCATATTTTTTCTTTACTTCTACAAAAGTTTCCGCTACATCAATATCTCTTTTGTGTATTCCAAAATTTGAATCAGCACAAAATATATATTCTATTTTATTTTTACCACACCAGTGTGCAGTTTCTATTACTCTTTCCATACTAAAGAATCTATATTTTGTATCTAAACCACCCATTCCCCAAAAACAGAAACTATAATTATAAGGACAACCCCTATTAGTTTCTAAAATTACTTGATACTTTAATTTTTTTTCATTTATTAAATAGTCAAATTCTCCATCTAAATAAGGAGATGGAAAGTTATCTAACTCTTTTTCAAGAGAAGTATTTAAACTATTTTTTATATAATCTTTTCCATTAAAAAAAGTTATTCTATTAATTTTTGAAAAATCATTATCTTTAAGTCTAGATAATAAAATATCTGAAAATACTTCTTCTCCTTCTCCATGTACAACAATATCAATAAATTTATTTTCTTTTAAAAATTCTTTTGCTTCAAATGGAGATGAAGCTCCTCCAAAAACAATTAAACAATCTTTATACAAATCTTTTATTTTTTTTGCAACTTCTAAACTTAGATTTAGATTCCACATAGAGACTGAAAATGCAACTACATCTGGTTCAATATGCTTTTTAACTATTTCTTCAGAGTTCTCATAAATAAAACTATAAGGCATAAACATATAGTTTTCAGTTAATAACTTATTTTTCTTCGCAAAACTAGATAACATTCCAGAGACAACGGGTAAGTATATGGAATCACCCATTAATAAATTATATTCATTGAAATAAACTCTTTTTTTCATAAATTTCCTTTAAATATTTTATTAAACAATGAATAACTCTCTCTTAATATATCAATATTGTTAATTCTACTCTCTATTACCAAATTTATACTATTTTCTAAAATTAAATTTTTATATTTTTTTACTATTTCATATTGTAAACTATTAGATAACACCTCTAAATGTTCATCTTTTAAGCCCCTATTTTCAGATAGATGTATCTCTAAAATTCTGTTAGAATATTTTGAAAAAATTAAATCAACTGCGTCCATATAGTCAAAATTAAAATATTTTGCAGAAACTTTTAAATGTCCTAAATCAAATAATAGATATATTTTTTTATTTTTATCTAAAACAGAGATAATATCACTTAAACTCATCATAAAACAGCAATTTTTATTATCTCCATTTGGGAATAGATTCTCTAATGCAATTTTATAATTTGGATAATTATTATAAAACCATTTTATATTATCAAAAATAGACTCTTCTATAAAATTATTTTTTCCATCAACTAAAATTTCATTATTAAATTTAAAAGTTTTTTTAAATCCACTATGAACAGAGTAGTAATTAATATTTAACTCTTTTACATAATTCATAGATTTTTCTATAAAATTTTTTGTTTTTATACTTTTATCTGCAAAATTCAATATAAAATTATCTCTAGGTGGTGGAAAATAGCTATGAAGTAAAAAATTTACTTCATACTCTTTTTTTATATTTTTTAACTCTTGAAGTAAATCCTCTTGATAAAGCGTTCCACCTGAAAGCTCTATATTATTAGTAATTTTCATCAACTCTTTAATAGAATCTAAAATGTTTTTATTTTTAATACAAGCACTAGATATATAAACCATAATTTAAAAACTCTTTAGTGTATCGTATAGATATTTAATCTCTTTTCTTAAATTAGTTGGTGCATTACCTATAAAAAAGCCATTTTCGTGTGCATAATCTGCATTTTTTCTACCTGTCACTTCACAATCAAAATATTTAGATACATCGTGTTTTAAAATATTTCCACCTGTTATTATTCTATAAGAGATATTAGCATTTTTTAATTTATTCAAAACTATATCTCGTTTATCTTGATAATCTTTAGCTAAAATAAGTGTGAAACTAAACCAAGAACTCTCACCTACCTCTTTTTGAATAATAAATCTCTTATCATCTCCAAATAACTCTACAAAATACTCTGCATTGTCTCTTCTAATTTTCAAAAAATTATCCAATTTTTTTAATTGCTCTTTTCCTAATGCACCTTGAATCTCATTTGGTCTTACATTATACCCAGGTAGTATAAATCTATATGCTTCAAAAAAATCATCTTCTCTCTTTTCAAAAATTGGACTATTCTCATCTTGGTCTCTTGTCCAACCGTGATTTCTAAGTGATTTTGCTAAGCAATATATCTCATAATCATCAGTTAAAATTAATCCACCTTCCATTGTAGAGATATGATGTGAAAAAAATGTAGAAAAAGTATTAACTAAACCAAATGAACCAGTAAATCTATTATTGAATTTAGCCCCCATAGATTCACAATTATCTTCAAAAAGTATAATATTATTATCTTGACATAATTTAGTTATCTCATCAAAATAACAAGGATTCCCTAAAATACTAACTGCCACTATCATTTTAGTATTTGGCGTTATTGCCTTTTTTAAATCATCAATATCATAATTTAGAGTCTCTAAATCTATATCTACAAATTTTAATTTTAATCCATATTGATGAAGTGGATAAAATGTTGTAGACCAAGAGATACAAGGCACTATTACCTCATCACCTCTTTTTAATGAATTATCTTTTTTATAAAAAAGTGATGCCACTCCAATTAAATTTGCAGATGAGCCAGAATTTACCATAACAGCATACTTTTGACCAAAGTAGTTAGCAAAACTCTGCTCAAACTCTTTAACATTTTTACCCATTGTAAACATATCACTCTCTATAACACTGTACATTGCCTCTTTTTCTTCTTTAGAAAAAGTTGAATAAGCTAACTCATAACTCATTATTTCTCCTGATAGTTTGGTTCGTAAATTACAATTTTTGAGCCATCAAAATCGAAATTAAATGGAATATGTAAATACTCATTTAAAGAATTTTTTACTCTATCTTGATTTTTCTCTTCTACATAAAAAAGCATAAATCCTCCACCACCAGCTCCTAATAATTTTCCACCTAATGCACCAGCATCCATTGCTTTTTTATACATAGTGTCAATATTTGGATTTGTAACTTTTGAAGATAAAGTCTTTTTTAATTCCCAAGTATAATTTAAAAGTTCTCCAAATTCATTTAAATTTTTTCTCTTATCAGTTAATATATTATGAGCATTATCAACTAAATCTTTCATTTTGTGTAAATTATCTTCATTCTTTTTTGTATTATCAATTTGCTCTTTAGCAATACTCGAAGCAATTCTAGTAAAACCAGAGAAAAAAAGCATTAAGTTATTCTCAAAACTCTTTAATCTATCTTGATTTAAAATTATCGGATTTACAACTATTTCGCCATTTTGTAAAAATTCAATTAAATTAAATCCACCATAAGCAGCAAAACTCTGGTCTTGTGAGCCAACATTTTCTTTAATTAAATTTTGTTCTATATGAATTGCTGTATCTTTTAAATACTTTTTAGAACTAAGTTTTCCCTCTAGGGCATTTAAACTATTTATTAATCCCACTGTAAAAGCAGAACTTGAACCCATCCCACTTCTTGCTGGAATATCCCCATCGTGATGTATAGAAACACCATATTTTATATCAAAATATTTTAGAGTCTCTCTAACTGAAGGATGTTCGATTTCATCTAATTTAGAGACATTTTCTTGTTTTGAGTAAACTAATCTATGTTTATGTTTAAAAAATGGTGGAAGTTTTCGTACATTTAAGTAAGAGTATTTATTTATAGCTACACCTAATGTTTTTCCACCATTATTTAAATAATATGATGGATAATCTGTACCACCTCCAAAAAATGAAATTCTATGAGGAGTTCTGGATATAATCATTCTTTACCTTTTAAATAAATTATTAATTTTTTTAAATCTTCAAAATCAAATTTTTTTTGATAAGTACTTTTTATTAAATAATTTTTAATTATACCAGCACTTTCTCCTGCTTTAATATCACTCTTTTTATCACCTATTAAAACAGATTTACTTAAGTTAATATTATATAAGTTTTTGGCTTTAATTATCATTTCAGGTTTAGGCTTTCTACACTTACACTCACCACTAAGTAGAGGATGATGAGGACAGTGAAAAACTTTTTGTATATTTATCCCTCTATTTTTAAAAGTTTTTATCATCCACTTTGTCAATTTTTTAAAGTCATCTTCACTATAATATCCCCTCGCAATTCCAGCTTGATTTGTAACTACAAATATCAAATAATTTCTCTCTTGAAAAAATTTGCATAGTTCAAAAATACCATCTACAAACTCAAAGTCTTCAATTTTATAGAGATACTTTTTATCTATATTAATAACTCCATCTCTATCTAAAAACAGAGCTTTATTTATATTCATATAATCTCTATTTGTGCTTTTTTATAATCCTCTGGAATACCAATATCTATAAAGTAAGTATCAAAAGTAGAATTTATAATATTTAATTTATCTATATATTTTTCTAGAAAATCACTCTCAAAAGAGAATGTATCTAATAAATCAAAATTATTAAATATATCTCTATTCATTAAATAAACACCTGCATTAATTAACCCATCTCTATTAAATTTTTTCTCTTGGAAATTAACTATACGACTATTTTTAACTTCTACTTTACCATATCTATCAAAATTTTTCATATTTTTTGTAGCCATTGTAATATCTGCTTTTAAATGATTATGTTGATTTAATATCTCTTTTAAATCTGCTTTAAAATAAGTATCTCCATTTAAAATAAAGATTCTCTCTTCAGTACTTAAAGCTAAAGCTTTTTTAATAGCACCACCTGTCCCTAAAGGCTCATCTTCACTTGAGTATATAATCTCTATATCATTATAATTATTTTTAAAATAATTTTTTATAATCTCTTTTTTATATCCAACAGATAATATAACTCTTTTTATATTATATATTTTTAGATAATCAAAGATATATTTTAAGAAAGGATAATTATTAACTCCTGCCATAGGTTTAGGCACATCTTTTACTACGCTTTGAAGTCTTGTTCCAAACCCTCCTGCTAAAATAATAGCTTCCACTAAAAGCCCTTACCAAAAATACTCTCTTCTATAATAGAACATATTATGTGTCCTATCATTATATGAGCCTCTTGAATTCTTGGAGTTTCATTAGATGGAACTTTTATTAAATAATCACAATAATTACTCATATCTCCTCCACTCAAACCACTTAAACCTACTGTTATAATACTTTTCTCTTTACAAACTTTTAATGCTTCTATAATATTTTTAGAATTTCCAGAAGTTGAGATTCCTATAAAGATATCTCCATTTTCTCCATTTGCCTCAATTTGTCTTGAAAATACTTTCTCGTAACCATAATCATTACCTATTGCTGTCAATATGGAAGTATCTGTACTAAGTGCTAATGCAGAAAGTGCTGGTCTATCAAAGTAAAATTTACTAACTAATTCACCTGCTATATGTTGTGCATCAGCAGCACTTCCACCATTTCCAGCAATTAAAATTTTTTTACTATTTTTATAAGCATTAATAGACTCTTTTGATATACCAACTATTAATTTTTTTATATCCTCATCACTTAAGATAAGCTCTTTTGTATCAATAGAACTCTGAATTTGATTTTCTAAAAAATTAATCATAATTTTTCCCCTCTGTTTTTAATAATTTCATCAACTATATATTCTGAAAAAGCAAAAGAACAGGTAAAAGCTGGACTTACAGCATTTAAAATATGAGTAGAATTTTTTGAATGTTCAATTTTAAAATCCATTTCTAACTCATTAGTTTTTTTATTTAAAAGTTGTGCTCTAATTCCAGCTGGCATTACTTCAAAATCATCATCAATATAATAGAGCATATCTTTTGCTTTTTTTACTAAATTAGATTTAATATAATTTTTCATTTCAGAAATAGCTAAAGTCCTAAAATTAAAAGAGTTCAAAATAAATAATTTTATCTCATAATATATAATCTCTAAAAATTCATTTAAGTTAAAACCTTTAAAACCTTTATAATTCTCTCTCCAAAATACGGGAATAGCTGTTGGTCCTATTTTGATATTATTATCTGCTGTTACTGTGTAGTGAACTCCTAAAAAAGGATTTTTCAAATTTGGAACAGGATAAACATTAGTTTTTATAACTCTATCACTTTTTTTATATTTAAGATATACCCCCTTAAATGGAAGTATCGTGTAATCCTTAGCTAAACCAAAACTATGTGCTATTTTATCTGCATATAATCCAGCAGAATTTATTAAATATCTATATGATAAATTTATATCTTCATATTTAGTATTGAAATAAAAATCAACTCCTAATTCAACTAATATATCTTTGAGTTTTAAACATACATCTCTTGGATTAACAGAAGCAGTTGAAGGTGAATATAGAGCTTTTTTATAAGTTTTTATATTATCATCTATATCTTTTAACTCATTTTCATCTATAATCTTAACTTCAACTTTATTAATTTTAGCTCTTCTTTCTAGCTCATATAAACCTTTTAACTCATCTTCATCTTTAGCAATTACAATTTTTTTCGTCTCATTAATAGTTATATTTTGTTGATTACAAAACTCTCTTATTTTTTTATTGCCATCAACTGTAAATTTAGCTTTTAGCGTATCTGCACTATAATAAAAACCTGCGTGTAAAACACCACTATTTCTACCACTTGAATGCTGTGCTTCAGTACTCTCTTTTTCTATAACAACTATTTTTAAATTGCTATCTCTTTTTCTTAATTCATAAGCTATACTCATTCCTATAATTCCTGCCCCAATTATGAGATAATCATAATAAACATTCATTTAAAAGCCCCTATCAAGTAAGATATTATCTTCAAGTTTTATCTAAATACTCTCTTGCCCATAACTCTAAATTTATCCATTGCCAAATAAAAAATGAATTTTCTCTGTTTCCTATTTTATAATCATTAAATAACTTTTTAGCCTTATTAATATTAATCCATCCTCTATTTTTAAAACTTTGAGAGTTTAAAATTTCATCAATTAGTGGCTCAAATTCAGAAGCTATCCACTTATTTTGAGGAGTTTGAATTGAGCGTTTTTTAGCATAGGCTACATCTTTTGGTATGTACTTTGTAGCAAATTTTCTTAATATAGCTTTTGTATTACTATTATTAATTAGTAAATTTGTTGGAAGTGAATAAGCAAACTCAACTAATCTATAATCTAAAAATGGAACTCTAAGTTCTTTTGATAACATCATCGACATTCTATCATTAAAACGCAATGCCCTAGGAACTTTTGTATAGAGTAAATCACCCATAGCCACATTTTTAACACTATCATTAAAAAAGTTTACTTTTTGAATTTTATACTCTTTGATATTATCTAAATCACTAGATATTGCTTCAAGTTTAACACTTTTAGTTCCGTCAATTGATACTCCATCTGATGAAATAAAGTTTTGTTGAATTAATCTATATTTTTCATAACCTAAAAAAATTTCATCAATTCCATTTCCATCTAATAAAACAGTTACATTATGATCTTGTGCTAATTTATATAAATAATAATATCCAACCACTGCTATGCCACCAAATGGTTCAGCTTGAATTTTAACTACATCTTCTAATTTTGTAAAAATATCATTAAAATTTAAATCCACAAAATGCTGTTTAAATCCAACTCTTTGTACTGCTTTTTCAACCCAAATTTTTTCACTAAAACCTTTATACTCTTGAGTGAAAGTGTGTAAATTTAATTTATATTTTTTTACTAAAGATAGAAGTATAGAAGAATCTAAGCCTCCTGAAATATTTAATCCTACATTTACATCTGAAATCAAATGTTTATCAATTAAATCTAAAAGTAACTCTTCTAATTTAGTAAATACATCATTTTGATTAAGAGAATTTTTTACTATTTTTATGTTTTTTTCAATAAAATACCATCTATTTATTTTATAATTAAATAAATTTAAATTAAACTCTAAATAACATCCAGCTTCTAATCGCTTTATATCTTCAAAAAAAGTATGTTCTCCAAAATCATAAAGAGCTGTTGTTAAATATGTTTTAATTGTCCTCTTATCCTCTTTTACATCTTTTAAAAACTTTAAAATAGAAGGAATTTCACTAGCAAATATAAATTTATTATTATCAAAACTATAATAGAGTTGTTTTATTCCAAATCTATCTCTTGCGATAAATATTTCATTCTTAGTTTTATCAAATATAGCAAAAGCAAACATTCCATTTAACATATTTAACATATCTTTACCATATTTAATAAATAGGGCTAAAAGAATCTCTGTATCACTATTTGTTTTAAAATTATACTCTTTGCATTTAGTTTTTAACTCTCTAAAATTAAAAATTTCACCATTAAATATTATTTCATAATTTAAACAATTAGAAAGCATTGGTTGATTTGCACTATCACTTAAATCTATAATTTTTAATCTACTATGTGCAAAAAATAATTTATCTTCGTTATAAAAATTAATTTTTTGAAAATCTGGTCCTCTGTGATAAATTTTATCTAATGCTAATTTACAAATATTTTTATCAAAATAATCTCGAGAAATTCCACCTAAAATTCCACACATTAATTATCCTTTTCTTCAATATATTTACAAATAAACTCATCATCTATTTTAATAAACTCTTTTTTTTCTGTTATACAATTAAGTATTAAATTATTAAATATTTTTGTATGATGAGATATATTATGGTAATTATTAGGGTCTTTAGTATATCTATTTATATATGAAAAATTATAAAAAGTTATATATTTTGAAAGCTCTTGATAAAAAATATTTACATCTTTATAACTATAAGAATTTTGATAGTACCAGATACTATTTGGAAAAGTAAAAAAATTTATTTGAATATTATTAGCTTCTCCAAATTCTTTTATCTTCTTAAAATTTTTTAAATCACTATCTCCATAAATTAACTTAACAGTTTTTTTATTAAAATTTAATTCCTCTTCTTTTCCTTTTAATGTTTTATAAAAATATTTTCTAATACCATATTCATCTTGTGGTGCTAAAGGTAACTCACTGTTAAAATTTTTTCTTATATTATAAAAACTCAAGTAGTTATATATTGGTGAAAGCTTAATTAGACTATAAAGAAAATATGAAACATTAGGTGCTTTATAAAAAATATAATTTTTTATCTTTTCTATATTATTTTTTCTTTGATAAACATGTAAATCTATTCCAATAAAAATCTCTTTAATGTTGTTATTAATATTAATATAATATTTTAAAAAATTATAAATATCTTTAGGGTTTCCATATAATCCATCAGATAAATTTAAAACTTTTCTATTATTTTGTTGAAAATACTCTTCATCTCCTAAAATAGCACTTCTACTTGTACCAAAAATAAGAGTATTAATCTTCTTATCTTCTATCGCTTTTTTTAAATATGAAACCTGTTCATAATTATATTTATGTTTATTAAACCCGTCTATTGAAATTAAATTAAATTTTCCATAAGGGTCTACAATTATATTTAATAAAAATGAGAATATTAAATATAATCCAAATAGATAAAGTAGAAATTTTTTAATTCGGTTTTTAAAAATCATAATATAAGAATACCTTTTTGTTTTCTAAAAATATAAAACCAATTGCCATAATAATTGAATAGTAAATT
>JADGEE010000148.1 GCA_016744535.1 Campylobacteraceae bacterium | reverse complement strand
TTAATTAATTTATAAAAAAAGGATTTAAATGTTAGATATTCAAGATCTTGATGAGATGTATGAGGTAACTAGAAAAAATAAAGAGGCTATATCGAGTGAAGATTTAAAAAGTGAACTATGGTTAGAGATACTTAAAATACATAAAAAAATTTATAAAGATTCAGAACTTTCTATAAAAATAAATAAGTCAAGAGCAGAGGCATTAAGTGAAGATAGTATACAAAAAAACTTTGAAAGTTATTTCAAATATATAACTATTGCAACATATCCAAAACAGATAATATTAAAAGATGTAATTAGATATTTGAATAAATATCATAAAGCTTAAATTTAATTTTACACAAAGGGTTAAATATGCAAAAACTTTTTGTTGAAGTAAATTCACTTGATAAAAAGTGTTATGATAATTTTGCACTTACAGAAGATATTTTAATGGAAAATGCCTCACAATCGATTGCTAAATTTATAAGAGAAAAAAAAGAGTTAAGACATAAAAATAGTGTTTTAATTGTTGCAGGGGATGGAAATAATGGAGCTGATGGGATAACTCTAGCTAGAATTTTACAAAATGAGTATAAAGTGTTTTTATATCTTCCTATTAGTGTGAAATCAAATATGGCAAAGCTTCAATTAAAACGAGCAGAGTTAGTCGGAGTTAAAATTGTAGATAAAATTTATAGAGCTGATATTATCGTAGATTGCCTTTTTGGTTCAGGTTTAAATAAACCTCTTAGTCAGGAGTTAAACAGTTTAATAGAAAAGTTAAATTTATTAAATGGGTATAAAATAGCTTGTGATATTCCAAGTGGAATTGATATAAATGGAGATATTAAAACTATCGCTTTTAGTGCTAATATAACTATCACAATGGGAGCTTTGAAAATTGCACTATTTAGCGACAAAGCAAAAGATTTTGTGGGCGAAATAAAAGTTTCTAATTTAGGAGTAGCGAAAAGTATTTATGAGAGTGATAGTAACTATTTTTTATTAGATAAGGATGATTTAAAATTACCAATAAGAGAGCAAAAATCAACTCATAAAGGCGATTTTGGACATTTGTCCGTTATTAGTGGTGAAAAAATTGGAGCTAGTGTTATAAGTGGGCTTAGTGCCTTAAATTTTGGTTCAGGACTTGTTACATTAATAAGTAAAAGTGAAAAACAGATTCCTTATGAGTTAATGCAAAACACTAAATTAGCAAAAAATACAACTGCAATAGTTGTTGGAATGGGACTTGGAGAGAATTACTCAAATAATGAGATAAAAACTATTTTATTAAAAAATAATTCACCAATAGTAATTGATGCTGATTTGTTTCATAAAAAATTTATTGTAGAAATTTTAAATAAAAAGAGCAATTTAATCTTAACACCACATCCAAAAGAGTTTCTATCTCTGCTTAAATTAACAAATATTGCAAATATTAACATTAATGAACTACAAAGTAATAGATTTAAATATGCTTTAGAGTTTAGTGAAAAATATCCAAATATAGTTTTATTATTAAAAGGTGCAAACACTATTATAACTCATCAAGAGAAGTTATATATTAACTCTCTTGGAACTTATGCACTCTCAAAAGCTGGAAGTGGAGATGTACTTGCTGGATTAATTGGAGCTTTAGTTTCACAAGAATGGAATCTTTTAGAGGCGACAATTCACGCCTCACTTGCCCACTCAATTGCAAGTCGGAAATTTGATAAAAATAGTTATTCTCTAACTCCAATAGATTTAATTAATGTAGTAAAAGAGTTATGAAACTCTACTACTATCTTCTCTTAATTTTTTAGTCTCTCTTAAATAAAAGTGTGACATATAAATAATTGAGTAAGTTTGAATTAAAAATCCAAGTATAGGAATGTTATTTAAAAGATATAGTATAAATGAGTGAGTTCTTATCTTATTTGCACTTCTATTTTTAATAATTTTTTTCTCATCTTTTGAATTAATTTCACTTGAAACATCACTTATTAGCATTTTATGAAATAGATAATAAAATGCTAAATAAAAGAAAATTATATTTAAAATTGGTATCCAAAAAAAGATTAATCCAGCTATAAACAAGATAAAAGCTTTAATAAATATTGCTCCTAAAAAAGTCAAAGTAGTTAAAATATTTCCGTGACCTTTTAACTCTATTTGGTAGTGTCTATCACTAACTGTTTTGATAATATATGGAGCAAAAAAACCAGTTATTCCCATCCCAATTATAATAGCCACATTCCAACCAACATATATAACTATAATATAAAAAAAGAAATTAAAAATAGAGATTAAAAAATCAAATTTTGCCAAAAATTTTAAAACCATATTTGAATCAAAATTTAAATCTAAATTAAATATAGACATAAATTCACTATAAAAATAACTAAATATATTTTCACCAAATAAGAGACTAAATAAAATAATTCCAATAAACATTATTACAATTGGCATTAAAGTAACTATTAACATCGATGGAGTTAATAAGTCTTTTAATGCAAGTGACGATAAGCTATTACTCATTTTTTCCCTTATTTATAATTTACTCTTCAATTTTTATTCCAGCCTTGTTAAGTGCGTCAATAATTTTGTTTATTTTATTCTCTTTTTCTTCTAACTCTTTTTGTTGCTCTTTTATAGCTTCAACCAAAAGTCCAACCATACTAGTGTAACTAACGCTTAAATAACCATCATTCCCCTCTTTTACAAGCTCTGGCATAACTTTTTGAACATCTTGAGCGATAACTCCCACTTGAGTAGATTGCTCTTTATTATTATCTATCCAATTATAAGTTACACCATTTATTCCTTTTACTATTTCTATTGAATTATCTATTGTTTTGATATTTGTTTTGAGCCTTTTATCTGAACTTGAAGAAGATATCCCTTTATAAGTAATATTTCCATTTTTATATACTGTAAAAGCATCAGATTTATAATTACTATCAGTTCCATTTCCAACAACAAAAAGAGCATTTTTATTATTAATCGTATTATAACTTCCAATTGATGTCATATTTTTTTGGTCTGCTGTTGTACCAACTCCTAAAGTTGTTGAAAACATTCCTGAAGCTATTGAATTACTTCCCCAAGCTGTTGAATAATCTCCTGAAGATTTTGTATTATATCCCCAAGCTGTTGAATTACGCCCCAAAGCTTTTGTACTGCTACCCCAAGATGTTGAAGTATGCCCTGAAGCTTTTGAACCATATCCCCAAGCTGTTGAAGATTCTCCAGAAGCTTTTGAACTATCTCCCCAAGCTGTTGAAAACTTTGCTGAAGCTTGTGAATAATTTCCCGAAGCTGTTGAAGTTTGTCCTAAAGCTTTTGTACCAACTCCCCAAGCTGTTGAAAACCATCCTGAAGCCTCTGTATAATCCCCCCAAGCTGTTGAAGTTTGTCCTGAAGCTTTTGTACTTTTACCCCAAGCTGTTGAAGACCACCCTGAAGCATTTGTGTAATTTCCCCAAGATAGAGCATTTGTATTTGTGGCTGAAATTCCAGTAGAATTTAAAATAGTAGATTGACTTACTGCATCTCCTGTAATCTCTTTATCATTTACAAAAAGTTTTTTGCTAACTATTAAATCATTTTTTACTAAAGCATTTCCATTTTTATATACTGTAAAAGCATCAGATTTTTTATTACTATCAGTTCCATTTCCAACAACAAAAAGAGCATTTTTATTATCTAGTGTATTATATTTTCCAAGTGCTGTCATATAATTTTGGTCTGCTACTGTTTTATATCCCCAAGCTAGAGCATTTATCCCTGTGGCTGAAGTTTCAGTAGAATTTAAAATAGTAGATTTACTTACTACATCTCCTATAATCTCTTTACCATTTACAAAAAGTTTTTTACTAACTATTAAATCATTTTTTACTAAAGCATTTCCATTTTTATATACTGTAAAAGCATCAGATTTTTTATTACTATCAGTTCCATTTCCAACAACAAAA
>JADGEE010000147.1 GCA_016744535.1 Campylobacteraceae bacterium | reverse complement strand
GTATAAATCCATATTTTACATAAATGTTCCACCTGCTTAAAATTAACTTATATACATTATTCTAAAAGCGAATTACTCTCAAATTTGACTTCTAAGCCACTTGTTTAAAATTTTTGATATTTATCTCTCTTAGAAAATTTTTATGGCTATAAATCAAATTTTAATTTTTTTCTATTTGTAAAGTCATACTCTCCGTAAAAATTGATATGACTCCAATGAATAATTGAACTATTTTTGATAGCTTTAATTATCTGCTCTCGCTCTTCATAACTTTTTGTATCTTCAATTTTTTTACTTATATAGAGATAGTTCCAAAGTATCACAGAGTTTTGAATTAACCTTTTACAATTATTGGCTATGTTTTGCTCTTCAGTAGTTGAAACTTGAAACTCTGAGTTATTCCCAAAGAATACTGCCTTTGAGAATTTATTAGAATTTTCAACTTTATTGAGTTGCTTTTCAATTCTTTGTCTAAGCTCTACATCATCGATATATTGCAGTAAAAAATCTGTTTTTATTATTTTACCAAACTCTTTTAAAGCCCTATATAACTTGTGTTGCTTTGAGTATGAAGTGAGCCTATGTAGCAATTGAGAAGCTGTTGTTTTCCTTGATTTGATTGTTGCAATAAATCTTAAAATTTCATCCCAACTCTCTTTGATTAAATCAACTTTGATTTTTCGTTTTGGTAATATTTTATAACCTAAACCTTTATACTCTTTTGGATATTTAAATGAGTAGAGATGTTGCTCTTTGAAATTTTTAATCCTTGGAGCAAATGAAAATCCCAGGAGATGAGTTATTGCAAATATAACTTCACTATATCCGTGAGTATCGGTTGAATGTATATCGCTTTTTATCACCTCATTACTCATTAATCCATCAAGAACATACCCACTTTCTCGTTCTTGAGCATTTATCACTTTTGAGTAAAATAGTCGATGACTCTCATCGATAAAAGTATAAACACTCACCCCTTTACCAGTTCCAAAATATTTAAATGAGTATCCAGCATTCATTGAATCAATTGAAGACTTTATATTGAATTTTTGTCCATCACTTGATGTGTGGTTAATATCTTCATTTTCTCTTAAAAGTTTTACTACTTCAATATCATTCATAAATTCAATTATTCTATCGTTAGATTCCATTGTATTTTCTACTGTAAAGTACCATAACTTAGTGTTTTCTAACTGATTTGGATTTATACCTTTTGAAATTTTATTCATTTTTGAGATATTAATATTGCATCCATATCCAACAATTGTTGCAAAGAGTAAATTTGAATCTATTTTACTATTGTAATTTGGATTGAAGTATGTCAATAAATTTAAAAATCCAGTCTTTTGATTTATAGTTCTAAGCACATCTATGATTGAAAGATAACTGTTTTTTGGAAAATATTCTGAAATATTATCATTTTCATCTCTCTCAACCCTTGGAGTCTTTAGAGTAAAAGAGTTATTTTTGAAAGTGAAGTTTGTATTTAACTCTTTGATTATCCGTCTATTTGTTGTTTCAAAGCTTCTATCTAATTTTTCCTCAATTGGTTTTAAAAGTTCACTCATACTTTTTAAATGCTGCATCTCATTTGAATTTAATATTTCACTTTTATTGCTATCCCACTCATCTTTATCAATTAAATATCTATCGAAATTTTGGTATCTATAAGAGTATTTCAAATTTAATGCTCCAGACTTTACACCATCACTTACTGCAAAGAAAAATAGAGCTTTATAGAGTGAAACTTTAAATTTTTCTCCAAATACAATCTCTTGCTCCTCTTTGGTTAAAAACTCTTTTGGAGCATCTCTCTTAATATTTCCATCTACTCTCTTAAAATACTCAATTGCTTTTATCAAGTTAGTATTAGATGCATTCTCATCAAACTCTACCTCTTTTACTATACTTGATAATTTCCCCTGGAGAGATATTGATTTTTGCTCTATAAATTTATATTTACAACTCTCCTGGTTCTCTACAGAATCAAATCTCTTAAACTCTTTGTTTTTTAATTCCAATATCTCTTCAATTCTCTCTACTTTTTTAGTAGCTGACAAATTTTCATTCTTGGTAATTAAACTTATCTCATTTAAAATTGATAAATTTAACTCTTTCAATGACTCTATCACTCTATTTTTACTTGGTGCATCAGCATATATAAAATCTTTCTCTGCTCTTAAAACTGAACTCTTTGCACTTTGAACTACAGATATAAACCTATCCATCAAATTATCACTTCTGATTAAAAATTGATAATAGACAAATGATAAAAGTAAAAAATATATATTTACCTCTTTTTTTTGCATTACCTGGGATACTTGACTTTTCTCTATCCACTTTGAATAATACTCAGCTATCTTAGGGGTTATTCCAACACTTTCGATTATCTCTTTATTTGATTTGTACTTAAACTTTATGGTCTGAAATTTTAATATACTACTCTGTATTTTTCCTTTTCTAGTTGAGTGTTCAAGTCTCTTGTAGCTCATAAGGTTATATCTGTTTTTGTACTCTTCATTTTTATCTAAAAACTCATCTAACTCTTTTAATCTATCATCATTGAGCCAACTCTCCAATTTATCAGTTATCTCTTTTTCCTGTACATTTAGAGCTTTAGATATAATCCTTGATAACTCTGTATAACTTGGAATCTCTATATTTAATCTCTTTGATAAATCTACAAGTGAAAAAAAAATCTTTTTTCTATGAGTAAAATTATTGGCTAATTTTATTGCCTCTTGCTCTAAAGACTCTTTTGCAAAAGTACCATACTCTTGGATATTTAGATATTCTTTAATTATTTTTTTATATCTTTGAAGTGTATTTCTTGGAATATTGATAACTATCTCTTCTAAATCATATCTATTTTTTATATACTCTAAGTCTCTATTTATATTTTTTATAGAAAAAAACCTATTTGTTGCTTTAAAATATCCATATTGTAGTACAAAGTAAGCAATATTCTCATATTTAAATAATAATTTTATTTTCTTCAAAAAATTACCTGTTAATTCAAAATAATAAATTTGCTCATTAGAAGAAAAATTTGGCTGCTTATTGAACTTTTTTATTTCTTCTCTTTCCAATATTTGAAATTCCACTACATCTACCTTTGTTGTAAATTATTTAATTTAATATATATTTGCTATACTTTGATTAATTAACTAATTAAAATACAGTTTTTACATTCATAAACAGATAAATTTATACTGTAACATAAACGACTGTTTGTGTTACTCTCTTTGAAAAGGTTTCTTATGCTTATTGGTTATGCAAGAATCTCTAAAAATGATGGAACTCAAACTTTAGATTTACAAATTGATGCTTTAAAAGAATATGGTGTTAACCAACAACATATGTATACTGATAAGGCTTCAGGTAAAAATGACAAAAGAGATGGACTTGAAAATTGCCTAAAAGCCCTAAGAAGTAGTGATACCTTAGTTATTTGGAAATTAGATAGATTAGGTAGAAGTTTAAAGCATCTTATAACAACTGTTGAAGAGTTAAAAAATAGAAATATAGGCTTTAAAGTTTTAACTGGTAAAGGTGCTAATATTGATACTACCACTTCTGCAGGTAAAATGATTTTTGCCATATTTGCTGCACTTGCTGAATTTGAAAGAGAGTTAATTCGTGAAAGAACTATTGCTGGACTTAATGCTGCAAGAGCAAGAGGGAGAAAAGGGGGTAGAAAGTTTAAACTCACTAAAGCTCAAGTCAGATTAGCACAAGTTGCTATGAAAAATAGAGACACCTCCGTTACTGAACTTTGCAAAGAGTTAAAAATCACAAGACCTACTCTCTATAGATATATTAGTCCTACTGGTGAACTCAGAGACTTTGGGAAAAGGGTTTTAAGTGTTTAAGTTATAGTTAAGCAGGTGGAACATTTATGTAAAATATGGATTTATACCCAATTACCTTCCAACTGAAACCAACTGAAAGAGCCTTGATTACC
>JADGEE010000146.1 GCA_016744535.1 Campylobacteraceae bacterium | reverse complement strand
TCCCAAGCATTATTATAAGTTTCAATATCATTAAATATCCCTACACCTTCTATGTCTGAAAAGTATGAAGATGCTTCATTTAAAAATCTATACTCATTTCCTGAAAACTCTAATTCGCTCTCTGATTTTCTATATCTCTCATATACAAATTCATTGTGAATTCTTGTAATTTGCTCAGTTTGAACGCCCTACTCGTAGTGTGACCACATCCGGTAAACTTTGATTAATTTTTCTTCTTCAAATATTTCATAAACTAATCTATGTTGTTTATTTATTCTTCTTGAAATTTTACCTTTTAAATTTGCTGATAAATATTCAAATTTTGGTGGATACTTTAAAGGTTCAAACTCTATTATATTTAACAACTCTTGAACTTTTGGTTTTAATCCACTTGAAGCTATTTTTTTAGAATCTTTTTTTGCTTGTGGTGAAAATAATAATTGATACATTTTTACCAGTCTAATTTATCTGCTGTAACATAATTTTCTATTGGTTCATTTGAAGCTTGAATTATACTCTCTTCCATACCTTTTATACTTCTCAAGTAATCATCATCACTTTGATAAACTGTTTTATCTAGTATTTCAATTTCATTTTTTGAAAAATGATTTAAAAGCCATAAAAATTTATCGCTTATATCATCTTCAATTTTTAATGTTATTGTTTGCATTTTATTATCCTTTTATGATTTTCTCATTTTAAAGTTTTGTTGAAATATCTTTATTATTAAGCTCAAGTGGTTTAAAATTCTCTCTGTTTGATAATTTGATTATAGTTTATCGTATAAGTATTCTGGTGCTATATCTGCACCACTATCCCAAATTAATGTTTTATGAAGATGAAATTTTTTAAATTCCTCAACTTGTTTTAAAGGTTGAAAAAATGGATGTTTTTTTGAATTGATATAATTTTTTAAATCAACTATTTTTTCTAATCCATCATTAAATAAAATTTTTACTTTAAACTCGTTTATATACTCTGCTTTTGTTATATTTAATATCATCTTTAAACTCCTAATCCAAAGGTGGAACTTTTTCAAAAACTTCATCATTTTGAATATGTTCCCAAGCTTTTAATATATTTTCTTTTTGTAATCCATACCATTTTTTTACTAACTTTTTAGCGGTATTTGGTAATTTACCATTTATTAGTTCTCCATCTTTTATAGAAAAAACTGCTTCATGTTCTCCGTATTCTGCATGAAAATGTGATGGCTGATGGTCATCAAAATATATCGTTATTCTAATTCCGTAAAATCTGCTTATTTCTGGCATTTAATGATTCCTTTTTATATTTAATGAACAATTCTTCTTTTTAGAAAATCCCAAAATTGTCCAATTTCAGTATTTAAGAATTTTTCATCATAATATAGATTATTTTGCCTTGATGATAGAACTATATATTCGCATAATTTAGTAGATAGTAAAGATTTTTTTAATGTAATACCATATTTAGATTCTACATACTTAACTATACTTTTTGTAGTCTCATAGTCAAGTTTGAAATTTTCAAATGTATCATCAATAGTTTTTATATCAATTAATATATTATAAAAAAGTCTAATAGGTATTGATGTTTCATAATCATATTTAAAACAAAAAATATTTTCTTTTTCAACCAAACCTTTTGAAATAATTTTATCTATATTTTGATTTGTTAAGTTTCCATCTTTATCCGCTTGGATATAGACTTTGTAACCTTTATTATGATATTGTTTAATGGTGTATTCTATTTTAGTGTAAGTTATATTACCAGCTCCTCCATAGTTTACAACTTCAATATCTGAAAAAGAGTTAGCAAATATCTTCTCACTCTCTCCTTCTACAAATAAGACACTTCTTTTACTATTAAAAAATGGTACATTTTTCATCTCTTTATGAGCTTTATTGAGTAAATTATTTATATAATTTGTATTAATACCATATAAAGATGGACTATATTCTCCCCATCCGTTTATATGTTCTTTATTTGAAAATCTGCCAATGACTTGTTCTGTATTTACAACAAAATCAGTTAAATAATAAGCACTATTTAAATAAGCTTGTTTTTGGTGTTCTGTTAAATCTTCTATTAAAGAAAATGTTGTATTTATAAAATTAGTAATAAAATCAATTGCAATACCACATCTAATATCAATTGAACGGTCTGTATTTGCTGTATGCTTTTGTGCATATTTACAATAATCCCATTTTCCACACTTATGACATTCAAAATAACCTATCCAATTTTCAACCATCAGCTTAATAATTTTTTCTTCACTATAACTATCTGTTAAATCAATATTATTTGTAAAACCCATAATATATAAGTTATTAAAATCTTGTTGTTTGCTATTCATATTATTTTCTTAAATATTGTATTTTAGTAGAAACTTTTTCAGCACAATTGGTACAAAATTTTGCATTTGGTTCTAATTCTAAATCACATTTTTCACATTTAAACATTAAACTTTTTCTCCATTCATTAGTTTTTCTTTTGCTTTCTCAAATTCTTCTTTTGAAATCAATCCTTTTTCTAATAAATTATTCCATTTTAACAGCTCATCTGCAATTGAAAAAGAGCTTAATTTATCTCTTCCAATAATACTTGTAGAATTCTCTTGACTATCTTTTAAGTCTGCAAAAATACCATTTTTTATAACCCAATTTTGATGTTCTTCTAACGGTCTAAAAAATAAACTATTAAAAACAAACATAAGCAATTTGACTGCAATTAGTGTTGCAATTAATCCAATAATAATTATCATTCCAGTTTCAGTTGCTATATTTTCATTATATATTTTATTGAAACTTCCAATTATATATTTTATTAAAACTTCCACTACTGTAACATAAGAATAACTTCCTTCTTCATTATAATAAATTAATGATGTAATTATCGTTATTCCCAATGCTACAACTATTAAATAAGCTTTTATATATTTTTTCGCATTTATAATTGGAGTGAAGCTTTGGTCTTTTTTCATAATGTATAATGCAAATATAGCAATTAGTACAATTAAAACACTTCCACCAAGCCATAAAAATGGTAATATTAGAAATATGAAAAAACTAATTATTTTTGTTCTATTACCACCAGTTAGTGGTAAATCACTTGATTTTAAGTATGCATTACAATTTTTACAGTGTAGGCTATCATCCTGATTTTCTGTTCCACATTCTTTACAGTACATTTTGATCCTTTGTGAGTACAACGGCAATCTTGAGGGACAAGGTAAAATAACGGCTTGATAATTAGCTATTTCCAATATCTTAATGCGATACTTAAAAGCTCGGTATTTTTGCCACTTTTACCTTGTTCCTCTCCTAGTATTTGTTATATATTATTACCTAGTTCCTGATACATTTTATTTAAAAGTTTATCAACCTTTTTATAATATTTCTACTTCATTGATAAACTAACTACCATAGTAATTAAAAATATAACTGCTAAACTTACTGGTATATAAATTATTTTTTTTGTTGTTGGCATAGCCATTCCCAAAACTCCAGCCACTAAAGCAAACATAAAAGATCCAATAATTCCATTAATCAATGAATTCTGAGGTGTATAAATAAAAGTCGATACTATAAAAACCACTAATGTAACCCCTCCTGAAAATAGAAATTTTCACCTATCTTATTATATTTGTACTTTGAGCTTGCGATTACATCAGAAATTGGGACTTGTCTTACACCACATTTTGGACAAATTTCTGCATTTATTTTAATTATCTCACCACATTCACTACAATACTTTTCATCAGTCATTTTCACTTTTTTAATTTCAGTATTTTCCATTATTATTCCTTGTTTTCAATTTTTGTCTCCTTTGAGTATAGCTATATTATTAAAACTTCAAAACTATATTACAAATAATATGAATATATAATTTTAATTAATACAAAAAAATAACTACTTCACACCTTCTTTAGAATTAATTTTACTTTGCAGATAATCACTTATATTAATTAAGCTAAAAGTGATTAAAAATATAAATAAGCCTGGGAA
>JADGEE010000054.1 GCA_016744535.1 Campylobacteraceae bacterium | reverse complement strand
ATAATAATAATAATATATGATGTAACTTTTTTTATGTAATAACTCAAACGAATGCTATATTAAACTCTGCCCCACCTTCAATATTTTTTACACTTATTTGACCATTCATATTATCAATGATTGATTTTGACATATATAAGCCTATTCCTGTTCCTTCCTCTTTAGTAGTAAAGTATGGATTAAATATATTTTTAATTACATCTTTTGGTATTCCACCACCATTATCTATTATTAAGATAATATTTTTTTCTAATATTATTTTAATAAATCCATCTTCTCTATCTTTTTTATAAATTGCATCTTTTGCATTATTAAATATATTCAAAAAGACTTGTTTTAACTCATTTTTATAACCATAAATATTAAAATCTTCACCCTCAATAGTAAATTTAATACTTTTATGTTTTAAATCACTTGAGATAATTGAGTATGTATCTTTTATCGCTTTTTTGATATAAAATTTCTCTTTCTCTTTATTTGGCTTAAAAAAGTTTTTAAAATCATCAACTGTATTTGACATAAATTCAATTTGGTTTGCAATTTCATTTATATCTTTATCCATTAATTTTTTAATATCTATTTTACTCTTGTCAAACTCATAATCTAACTCTATTGAGCTAACAATTAAACCTATAATATTTAATGGTTGCTTCCATTGATGGGCTATATTACCTATCATTTCACCCATTGTAGCCATTTTACTCTGTTGGATTAACATACCTTCTTGAACTCTTAATTTATGAACTTTTTCCTCTACTAACTTTTCTAAATTTTGATTTAATTCATATAACTCTTTTGTTCGATTTGCGACTTCAATCTCTAATTTTTTAGAGTGTTCTTGTTCTCTTTTTAACTCTTTTTGTGTCTCTCTTTGAGCTTTTTTTACTTGAAATAAAACTATTAAATAGATAAAACCAACTATTAATATTAAATACAAAATATAAGCCCATAAAGTTCTATATAAAGGAGGTAATATCTCAAATTCAAAACTTTCCTCTTTTGAAATTACGCCATAAATATTCTTTGCCCTTACAAAAAATTGATATTTTCCTTCACTTAAATTACTATAATTTGCAAAAGCATCTTTAGACCAATTTGAATACTCTCTATCATAACCTTTTAAAAAAACTTGATACTCATTTAACTCTTCATTTGTAAAGTATAGTGCAGAAAATTTAAATGAAATAGAATTTTTATCATAATTAAAAACTCTATTATCAACTTTTATATTTTTATTATTAGATGTAATTTCTCTAATTAAAACACTGTAATTACTCTTTAAGAGTTTTGCATTTAAGTCATATTTGATTAATCCTTCAACTCCTCCAAACCAAATTACACTACTCTCTGGATAAATAACTTCAAATTTATATCCATCAACCATATCTTCTTCAGGATAAATAACTTCAAATTTATATCCATTTAATCTATTAAAAGATGTTGATTCTAAAATATAATTATTATTCTCTTTTTTCGCAAAAGCTAACTTTGTAAAGTTGTATCTAATCCAAATACCATTTTTATCTTTAATAATTCTGCCAACATCTTTAAAATTAAAGGACTCTTCTCTTTTAAATTTATTTCCATCAAAAAAATAGATACCCTCTGAAGTTGAAATTAAAATCTCTCCATCAATATTTGATATAAAAAATCTTCCCCCATCTAATCCATCTTTTTTATCAAAAAAGTCTATTTTATTACTCTCTAAATTTACTCTAAAAAGCACACCTTTTTCTGAACTTCCCCAAATATTATTATCTTTAGCAATTAAATTCCAAGCTTGTATATTAGTTTTAAACTCTTTTATAATTTGAAATTTATTATCTTTAAATTCCATAACTTTAAGAGCCGTTGGAGTAGAAAAATATATTTTTTTATTTAATTTAATAATTGATAAAACACTCTCATTTGTAATATTTAACTTTTTTATACTATCTGTAATTTCATAAATTCCACTATTTGTTGCAACTAATAGAGAGTCTCCAAAAGATAACATCTCCCAAGCATTAGAGTTAATCTCTTTTAACTTTTGAAATCCTCTTTTATCCTCTTTATAAACCCCTTTCATAGTTGAAACAAAAAGATTCTTTTTATGTCTAACCATATTGTTTACACTACTATCAAGTCCAAATAGTGAATCATAAATAAAAAATGGTGAATTTATTTCAACTTTTGCAATTCCATTATTTAATGAGAGCCATAAATTTTTCTCTTTATCAATAAATAGATGAGTAATAAAATTATCCCCAAGTCCCGTTGTATTATTTAAGGTATATTTTATCTCTCCATTTTTATTTAAAATAACAGCCCCATCTTTAGTTGCTACCACAAAATCATCCCTAAGTGCAATTGCATCATAAATTTGATTTTTCAGTAAAAATTCATCAGCTTCTGTCTTAAACTCTTTTATCTCTTTGCCATCATAAATAAAAGCTCCTGCTTCTCTTGAGAAAATCAAGATATTATCTTTATCATAAGAGACCATCGCATTTACAGAAATATTAGCAAACTTTTCACCATCAGGAATAAGATTTAATTTATCTCCATCAAGTATCATTAATCCCTTATCTACTACTCTTGTATAAGCTTTATCATTTACTTTTCTTGTGATATGAAGTTTAGTATTAGTTTTTATAACACTTATTTTTCCATTATGCCATCTATATATTGCTTTGTCAGTTCCAAAATAAACCCCATCACTTACAGCAACACTCTCCCAAACATACTCAAAATTTCTCTCATCTTTTGGTATGAATTCAAGTAGTGAAATAAATTCTGTTTTATTATTCTTAGTTTTTAAATATCCAAAATCTCCAACACCACCAACATAGATAACTCCATTTTTATCAATATCAATCGAACGCCCTGAACTTCTATTTGAAAGTTTTATATGTCTCCAACTCTCACCATCATATTCAACTATTCCGACATTGGAATTAACAAAATATAAAACTCCTCTATTATCTTGAGTAGCTCCCCAAACTTGATTATCTCCACCATAATCTAAATAACTATAATTTTTTATAAATGGGTGTCCCTCTATCGCACTTAATGAAACGATAAAGATATATATAATTAAAAATATTTTTTTTAGCATTTTTTAATCCTTTTATAAAACTTAAAACCACCTATTACTCTCAATAGTTTTTTTATCCCAAGAGTTTAAAAGCTCTTTATTATAAGATAAATTGCTTTCCTTATCTTTTGAAAATATAATAAATGGATAGTTTAAATATAAAATTCCATAATTTTGAAGATTATCATTAAAAGTATCTATATATTCAAAACTTGTTATATCTTTGATTGATGTTGCTAATTTTAAATTTTGAACAGAATATGAGTAGCGAGTATTAAAAATAATATATTTTGCTTTTTTATTTATATTATTTTTGATATTTATTAACCCTACATAATCAACTTGATAATTACTAAAATATAATCCTGTTCTATCTTCACTTAAGATAAAATCATCATAATTTAAGTCAAGTTTTTTTAATACTTTCTCTTTTAGTTGCACCTCATCTTGATAATATTTATATTGCCAAGGTTGTTTAAAAAATAATACTATTAATATAAAGATAGCGTTTATCATTAAATAACTAAAAACCCTTATTTTTGTAATTCTGGGATATTTCATAATAGCAATAAACATAACTGGTAAAATCGGTAAAGAGTAATGCTCAAACAACCAGTATGTCATAGGTGTTTGCTTGGATAAAAAACAATAACCCATTGTAGGCATAATTAAAAATATAAAAATTAAAATATCTTTAATAACTATTTTTTTTAAATCTATTAGAAATATAAAAGGTACAAAAAATGAGAATATTAAAAATAATCTCTGCTTCATTAAAGGTAAATTAAAAATAGAATCAATTAATTCACTAATAGACTTTGCTTCAAAAATATAACTATAATGTCCAGACAAAATTCCTGTATTTTCATCTGTATGTAAACTTTTCATTATTTTAAAATAGAGTATATAAAATAGTATTGCCGAAATAAAGGAGTAGAAAATATATCTTTTTTCTCTTGAAGATATAAATATAGCTAAATTAAAAAATATCAATAATAACCAAAACTCTTCTTTTATCATAAGAGTTGGAAGATACCATAAAAATGCTTTTTTATATTCTTGCTTTATTAATAAAAAATAGTACGATAAAATTAAAAATGGCATTGCAAAAAGAACTTCGTGAATTCCATTATAATTTAAAAAGTAATTAAAAAGAACTGTTATTGACGCAAAAAACATTATAAAAAAATAAGTTTGTTCTTTTAATGTAAGCTCTTTTTTTAAACTCTTTTCTAATATATACAAACTTGTTAGAAACCAAAACATATATCCTAAAAAATTAATAAAATATAGTAGGTATATTGGGGAATTAAAAAAATATACAAAAGGTGAAAATAGCACCCAAAAAGGAGAAAAATGTATACCTAAATAGTTGTATCCACCAGAAAAAGATACATCAAATGTTTTAACATCATAAAAGTTATAAATTAAATTCAAATACCAACCGTTATCTGTAGCTCCTAATAACTGAAAATTTACAAAAATAGAGGAGATGATAAAAAATAAAATTGTGAATAGTAAAGTTTTTTGAATTAAATTAGTAAGCATAAAAGTTCTTTATTAAATTAATCATATTATAGCTTCTTTGCGTGGAGATAATACTGTCCTCCAAATGGTATTTTTTTTAAATACTTATCCAAAAATATTATACTCTTAAATTTAGGAGGAATAAAAAGAGTATATCCAACATCAACTTTGTCAGTATGTTTTTTTGTATACATTAGTAATTCTTTAGCTCTAAGTAATTCAGCATCTTTATCAAAATAAGAGTTTTTAGTAATATGTTTTGTAACAGGATTTAAAGGATTGAGTTCAAAAATTATAAGGTCAGCATCTTTTTTTAATAAATTAAAAATAATATCCATATTTGAAACTCTATCTTCTTTAGGTATATGATGAAATACACCTGCAATAAATATTAAATCAAATTTTTTTATATCCTCATCTAAATTAGAAATAAATTGAATATCTATATTTTCTTTCTTAGCAATTTCAAGACTTTCAGTTGAAATATCATAAGCAACTATTGTAGACTCTGGAAATGCCTTTTTCAAAAATAGAAGATTTCTTCCCGTACCACATCCATACTCTAATATTCTGCTAGGAGATTTATTTTTAATTAAATTTTTTGTTAAATCAATCTTATATTTTGCAAAATAACTTATATCATCAACCAATGATTTTGTTGAATTAAATAATGCTTCATCATAATCATTTGCATTTGCATCAAACACGCTAAATTCATTATTTTTCATATATTTATCCTTTATTTTAAAATAATTCTTTTAAGCACAAAGAGACCACCTCTTATTAAAGAGATAAATTTTCCAAAAGAATTTACACCTTTAATAAACTCTAATATTTTTGATGGTCTTAAATAAAATTTTCTCCATGCATATTTTTGTAATTTTAATATCTCTTTTTGAGATAATGTATTTAAATGATGTACAGGTGGAGTATATACACCATAATCACCATATTTATAACTATCAATTAAATTTTTTTCATCTAATTGATAAAATACTTCACTACCTGGAAATGGCTTTAATATCAAAAATTTTGCATATTTAGGATTTAACTCAATTGCGAAATTTATTGTTTCTAATATACTATCTTTATCATCACCTGGCAATCCTATGATAAAAAAAGACCAAATATCATATTCTAATTCTCTTGCAATTGCAAAAGCCTTTCTTACCTGATCTTTAGTGATACCTTTTTTAATAATTTCAGCAACTCTCTCACTTCCTGTTTCAACACCAAAACCGACACTCCCTAAACCAACTTCCTTTAGTGCTTTTAAAATAGTTTCATTAACCATATCAGCTCTTAATCCATTAGATACCTCTAATCGTAATTTATAAGGTTCATTTTTTAATAATTCACAAAATTCCAATACAAACTTTCTATTTGCAGTAATAACATCATCTAAAAAATGTATCTCCTTAATATTATATTCATTAACTAATATTCTTATCTCTTCTATTACATTTTTTGGACTTCTAAATCTAGTTCTCCGTCCAAAAATATTCTTAGTTTCACAATATGTACATAATCCTGGACAACCTCGTGAAACCATAATAGGAGCTGCAGGCAGATAAGTTGCATCTGGTGGAGTGTATTTATCCATATTTTTTATCAAATGTCTTGCAGGTAGTGGATAATCATCTAAATTAGAGATTAACTCTCTAGCTAGTGTAGAGATAATTTTTCCACTACTATCAGTATAAACTATTCCTTTAATATTTTTGAAATTTGTCTCTTTTAACAAAATAGCATCAACTAATTCAACCACTGTAACTTCAGCTTCACCAACAGCTATAAAGTCAAATACACCTTCATTTGCACACTCTATAGAATCAACAGTAGCGTGTATTCCTCCAAGTAATATTGGCATATTGCTATAATTTAATTTAATCTCTTTTGCTATTTTAATTGCATCTGGGTAAGTTGAAGTAACAGATGTTATACCTACTATATCAAATTGATTAAGCATTGCAATAGTATCATTTAAAGAGACCCCATCTACATCAAGGTCAATTATCTCAACATAATATCCAGCCTTTTCTAAAATTGCACCAATAGACATTAGACCAATAGGAGGATATGCTGGCATTATCTTTGTTCCGTATACATTTTCTTGTGATGGTATAATTAATAATATGCGACCATCAACTCTTTTTTTTGATAGGACATAATTTACAGTATCTTCTATTTTCATATTTTTTTGTGGGATAGGACCAGAAAATTTAAATTCACTAAATTCACTATTTTTGCTTTCTATTTTAGTATAACTTGTCATTTCTGAAGACAATATTCTTTTATCATTTATATTAATATTTTTTTTATTATTTAAAATTATATTTAAACTATCAGTCTTATCACTGCAATTGAGTATATGTAATATACCTCTATTTTTAGATGGAAATCTATTTGCAATATTATCATTATTTTGAGTTATTAAAATAATTTTTGTATTCGGAAAATGATAATAAATCCTATCTATCAAAGTAGGTAAATCATAAAATTCATCCTTAAAATTAAATAAAACTATATGTTCAATATCCAATTCGTTTGATATTTCAAAAACAACTTGTTCTATTATATTATCTTTATAAACTTCTAATTTTACAAATTTATTTTCACTTAAATATATTTCATTAATTAAATTACAATGAAAATCAACTTTTGGAAGAATTATAAAATTTTTTATTTTATTCATTTACTTTCCTCACATAAACATATTTTTTTAACAATAAATACAAACTAGGTACTACAATAAATATACATATAAACTGCGATAAATAGACATTTATACCCATAGAGACTAATTGCTGTAATAATATTACATTTAATACCAGTATTGTACAATAAATTGTTATAAATATTATAATTTTTATCTTATCTGGTTTATGATAAAAAACTAACTTTGCATAGGAATTATAATTAAAAAGTATTCCACCAACATAAGATATAATAACTGCAAAGTTTTGATTTGATAAAAAATAGTAACTAATACTAAAAATAATATATCCAATTAAAGTATTCAATACACCTATAATAAGAAATCTAAAAAACTGTATTGACCAAACTTTATTCATTCTCTAAATAACCTCTTTTATTATAAATTGTTGTTTCTTATTTAATTTTAGATAACTTCTACCTAAATACTCACCAATAACACCTAAACTTATAAGTTGTATTCCACCTAAAAATAGAATTACAACCATTATACTTGTCCAACCCTCTGGACTACTATCAAATAATAGTTTTAATATTATAAAATATGTTCCTAAAATAAAAGAGATAAATGAGATAATACTACCCATTAAAGTGGCAAATCTAAGTGGTAATATAGAAAAATTTGTAGCCATTTTTAGCCAAAGTGAAGTTGATTTTATTAAATTATAATTTCCCTCTCCTGCAAATCTATCGAAGTGTTTAACTTCAATAGTTGAGATATTATTTGTAGTTAATATAATTAATCCATCGATATAAGGATATGCCCCATCATATTTAATTATCTCGTCTTTTATATCTTTAGATATTGATTTAAATGAAGATAGATATAAGTCTTTTGGTTTTTTGAGCAAAACATTAGCAATTAAATCATTAAATTTACTACCTGCTATTTTCCAAGTTTTATGTTTTTTATTTTTAAATTTAGTATAGCAGACATCAACTCCATTTTTTATCTCATTATAAAGATTTTTAATATAACTAGGAGAGTGTTGTAAATCATCATCCATCATAATAATTACTTCTCCATTTGAATTATTAAGTCCTGCCATAATAGCATTATGCTGACCTGCATTTTTTCTTAAATTTACACCTTTTATAAATTTATATTTCTCTTTTAGCTCTTTAATAACTCTCCAGCTATCATCAGGACTACAATCATTTACTAAAATCAACTCAAAATTATCTATAAAATTGACATAATTTTCTATCTCTTTAACTAAATTTGGTAATATATCTTCACTATTATAAACTGGAATAACAATTGATAAATCCATATTTTTAAACCTTATATTTTTTAATTAATCTTTCTATGTAATTATTTTTAAAATCTATATTTAACTTATTTATAATCTCTTTTATCTCTGAAATATCAATATTATAATCAACACCTCTATCTATTAACTTGTAATTTGCTTTTTTATTTAAAACTTTTTCTATAATTTTAACTAAATTTATAACTTTAATATTAATAGTATTTGCAATATTTACAACTCTATCTTTATATAAAGAATTTTTAATAATATAATGTGCTATTTTATAAATATCTTCTACATCTATTAAATTCCTAGAAGCTTTTTTCCATAAACTAAACTCTTCTTTTTTTTGAATTTTATCAATTAAAAAATTTATAATTAAATTCTGATTTCCATCTCTACCAATAACTTGAGGAATTCTAAAAATTAAATATTTATTTGACTCTTTTTTTACTAAATTTTCCATTTTTAATTTATGTTGATAATATGGAGTCTCTCTTAACTTACTATCTTCAACACTACAACTACTAAAATATATAAATAAAAAATCACTATATTTCTTAATACTCTCTCTTAGTAAATGTTCTTCTCTCTTAAAATTATTTAAATCAATCTCATTTGAATTTGATACTCCAGAAGCAAAGATTAGAACACTATCATTTTTTAAATAATTTTTAAATGCTTTTGATATTAAACCATTACCTACTAACATTTATCATCTCTTAGTTTTAACTCATCTAAAATTTTATATATCTTAAATATAATATAATTATCTGTTATTAATAAAAATTTCATTTTAAATATCCCCTTCCATTAAGTAAGCTATTTTATATATTTCTCTTTTCTATTTACTAATATAACACCTTTCATTGTGTTTAACTTCCTTTTAAATATTTAATAATTTGAGCTATATTTTTATCTACTTTATAAGAATTTAAAATTATTTCTGGATTTAATGGTTTCTCGTAAGGTGAACTCACTCCAGTAAAATTTTTAATCTCTCCATTTAAGGCTTTTTTATATAACCCTTTTGGGTCTCTTTTTTGACATATTTCTATGGGAGTATCTATAAATACTTCTATAAATTCATCTTTATTAACTAAATTTCTAACAAAATCTCTCTCTTTTTGAAATGGAGATATAAAAGCAGTTATAACAATCATACCTGAATCTACAAATAGTTTTGCAACTTCTCCTATTCTTCTGATATTTTCAATTCTATTAGCATCACTAAAACCTAAATCACTATTTAAACCATGTCGAATATTATCACCATCTAATAAATATGTTTTATAATTTAACTCAAATAACTTTTTTTCAAGTGCATTTGCAATAGTTGATTTACCACTCCCACTAAGTCCTGTAAACCATATAATTTTTGGTTTTTGATTATATCTTTTTACTCTATCATCTTTTTTAATACTATGATGATGCCAAGTAATATTATTCACTTTAAACCTTTAAATATTTTTGCTTAAGATATTTCATAATTTGATTAACAGCTTCTTCTATATTTATTTTATCAGTATCAATAACAATAGTTGGTTTTTTTGGCTCTTCATAAACATCACTAATCCCTGTAAAGTTTTTTAACTCTCCACTTAAAGCTCTTTTATAAATTCCTTTATAATCTCTTATTTTACAGCTTTCTATATCAGCTTTAATATATACCTCAATATAATTTTCTGTCATCTCTTTTATATTATTTCTTGAATCTTGATAAGGAGATACAAATGAAGCTACACACGAAATAGAGTTGTTTTGTAGAGTTTTAATTAAATGAGCTACTCTTTTTAAATGTTGATTTCGCTCCTCTTTAGAAAATCCTATATTTGGAATTAACTCTCTGACATCTTTTGAATCAAGTCTCTCAATTGGAAAATCACTATTTTTTATCTCTTCATAAACTCTATTTGCAATTGTAGTTTTACCAGAGAGAGGTAATCCTGTAAACCATAAGTTAAATGGATCAATTTTCTTTTTTCCAAACTTTATTTTAAACCAAGCTCTCTCGTGCATATAATATAAAAAGACTTTAGCAACTGTTTCGAGAACTCCTGCATAAACTGCTAAATCTAATCTCCCAAAAAATAGATAAACTATAACTATTGTTGTTGCTGTAGCAAATACTCTCCAACTAACCCCTTTTAGGAGAGAACGCTTTTTTGTTTCTATATACAATTTAAATTAACTCCAATATTTTTTTAGATAATTTTTGAGTATTTTTATTTGGATAATATTTCAAAATCAACTCATTTAATTCAGACTCAAAAGAATCTATATTTTCTTCTTGTGAATTGATGTTTTTAACCATTACTGCCCCAAGTGTTGCATTAGTAAATCTATCTATTATAATAAATGCTCCACTTTGTTTAATATCTTCATACTTATCAATAGGAATATTTTTAGTTAAAATAAGTTTTAAAAGTCCTATCTCATTTAACTCTAATTTATCAGTTTTTAATTTTTCAAGAGTATTTACATCAATTTGATGATAAATTTTAGTAAATTTAGCTGTAATTAGTGAAGATGAAAATTTAATTAAATAGTGATTATTTAACTCTACTGGAATCTCGCTCATCCAAACAACCATTACATCTAAATTATTTGAAACTTTGCAAATATCACCTTTTTTAATTATCATATCACCTCTACTAATATCAACCTCATCTTCTGTTGTAATAGTAATTGACATAGGTGCATATGCTCTATTAATTGTAATTAAATTTTCATTTTTTAAATTAATTGGTATACTAGGAGGAATTATCTCTTTTACTTTAGTTATTTTTTTAGATGGTAAAATTACAATTTCATCTCCAACACTAATTTCACCACTTGCAACTATTCCACAAAAACCTCTAAAATTTAAATTTGGTCTATTTACATATTGCACAGGAAATCTAAAATTATCTTTAGAGAAATCACTATATATATATATATTATCTAAAAGTTCTATTAGAGATTTATCTTTGTACCAAGGAGTCTCTTTACTTAAATTCACAACATTATCACCATTTAGTGCAGAAACAGGAATAAAATGAATATTTTTTATATTTAATTTTTGTGCAAAATTTAAATAATCATTCTTAATTTGTTCATAACTCTTTTGTGAAAAATTGATTAAATCCATTTTATTAATTGCGATAATTACACTCTTAATTCCAAGTAAATTTACAATAAACGAGTGTCTTTTTGTTTGAGTCTGTAATCCATATCTTGCATCAATTAAAATAATTGCTAAATTTGCAGTACTTGCCCCAGTTGCCATATTTCTAGTATATTGTTCGTGTCCTGGGGTATCAGCAATTATAAATTTTCTCTTATCAGTTGAAAAAAAACGATAAGCTACATCAATTGTAATGCCTTGTTCTCTCTCACTTTGAAGTCCATCAACTAAAAGGGCTAAATCTAACTCTCCATTTTGAGTTCCGTGTTTTTTACTATCTTTCTCAATTGAGTTTAATTGGTCTTCAAAAATCATTTTAGAATCATATAAGAGTCTACCAATTAAAGTACTTTTACCATCATCTACACTTCCACAAGTAATAAATCTTAATAACTCTTTATTTTCGTGTTTTTTTAAATACTCTTCTATGTTTAAATTATTTAAATCAGACACTAAAAGTAACCATCCATTTTTTTCTTCTCCATTGAAGCGTGGGAATCACTATCAATTAATCTACCCTCTCGCTCACTTGTAGTAGAGAGTAGCATCTCTTTTATAATTTCAGATAGAGTTGAGGCAGTTGAGTTAATTGCACCAGTTAGTGGATAACACCCTAAAGTTCTAAATCTTACAATTTCCTCTTTAGCTGTGTCTCGTAACTCTTTTGGCATTCTCTCATCATCAACCATAATTTTAGTTCCACCCATCTCAACAACAGGTCTTTTTTTAGCAAAGTAAAGTGGTACTATTGGGATTTTTTCTAAATATATATATTGCCAAATATCTAACTCTGTCCAATTTGAAATAGGAAAAACTCTAATGCTTTCACCTTTTTTATGTCGTCCGTTATAGATATTCCATAATTCTGGACGTTGATTTTTAGGATTCCATCTATGAAACTCATCTCTAAATGAGTAAATTCTCTCTTTAGCCCTAGACTTCTCCTCATCGCGTCTAGCCCCACCAAAAATTGCATCAAACTTATGAATATCTAACATCTGTTTTAAGCCATCGGTTTTCATAATATCAGTGTGTATTGCACTTCCGTGCGTGAATGGGGATATGTTTAACTCTTTACCTTTAGGATTAGTATAAACTATTAAATCCATTCCTACATCTTTGGCTCTTTTATCTCTAAAGGCTATCATCTCTTTAAATTTCCACATAGTATCAACGTGAACTAAAGAAAATGGTGGAGGTGCTGGATAGAAGGCTTTTTGTGCTAAATGTAACATAACTGAACTATCTTTTCCTATACTATAAAGCATAGCAGGGTTTTCAAACTCTGCTATAACTTCACGCATAATATGAATTGATTCTGATTCTAACTGTTTTAAATGTATTAATTTATCCATAAATCTTCAAATCCTCATCAAATTCCAAAAAATATACTCATAATTTCTATCTTTATAAATATGTTCATTTGCTAATTTTAACAAAAATTTCTTATTAAATCTATCATCTAATGAATCTATTTTTTCAAATAATAAATCTTTCAACTCATCTCTAAACCAATTTTTTAATGGAACTGAAAAGCCTCTCTTTTCTCGCTCAATTAATTTTTTTGGTACATATTTATATAAAATCTCTTTTAAAATTGATTTTTTTATATTTTTATGTAGTTTTATATTAGTTGGTAAGCTATAAGAAAATTCAACTATTCTATGGTCAAGTAGTGGAACTCTAGCCTCAAGTGAATATTTCATACTTGCCCTATCAACTTTTGTTAAAATATCATCTGGTAGATATCTATAAAAATCTATTTTACTTAGAGATTCTATAATATCATTAGGATTTAAATCAATATTTAATTCCTGCAAATCTAAATAATTTATACTCTCTTTATTAAAAGATTCATAAATAAATTCTTTTGAAAAAACATTACTCAACTCCCAAGGTTTAATAGAAGTTGAAATTACAGAGTATAAATTCAGATGATTTAAATTTTTTATAGGATATGCCATTTTTTCTAACTTATCCTGATATGAATATTTAAAAATAGTTGAAGATATATTTCGTAAGAGTTGAGGTAATTTAGATAACTTATTATAGTAATTTTGTGTAAAAAAATATCTATCATAACCTAAAAATAGCTCATCTCCACCATCACCACTTAAAGCTACACTAACTTTATCTTTTGTTATTTTACTTAAAAGCATTGTTGGAAGTGCAGAAGCATCACCAAAAGGCTCATCATAAAAATAGTCAAAATCTTCAATTAAATTTATCACATCATTTGCACTAAATTTATGAATAAAATGCTCAACTCCTAAATGTCTAGCTACATCTTTGGCAAATATAGACTCATCATAAATTTTATCTTCAAATCCAATCGTAAAAGCTTTTATTTTAGATTTCGATTCTTGTGCCATAATAGCACTAACTAATGAGCTATCAACTCCACCACTTAAAAATGTACCGACTTCAACATCTGAAAGAAGTCTATATTTGATTGAACTTTTAATTAACTCTTCTGTTCTTTCAACAGCATCGCTAAAATTTATATCTATTTTATCTTCTGGTAAATCCCAATATCTCTTCTCTTTTATTGAATTTCCATCAAATATTAAATAGTGTGCTGGTTTTAATTTATTAATATTTTTATAGTATGAATTATCATTTGGAATATAACCTAGCGACATAAATTGAATTAAAGCTTTTTTATTTATATTAATTTTTGAATTATTTGATATTCCCTTGATTTCAGAAGCAAAAGAGAACTCACTATTATTAAATGAGTAATAAAGTGGCTTTATACCAATTCTATCTCTAATTAAATATAATTTTTCATCTATTTTATGAAATATAGTAATTGCAAACATTCCAATTAATCTATTTATAGTTTTTTCAATTCCAAATTCACTAAAAGCATAAAGCAGAGTTTCTGTATCGGAGTGAGTTTTAAAACTTTTAAATTTTAATTCAGCTCTCAATTCTAAATGATTATAAATTTCACCATTAAAAATAATTATAAATTTATCATTTTGCATAGGTTGATTTGCACTTATACTTAAATCTTGAATAGATAAACGATTATGTCCTAAAAATAGTTTTTTATCTCTAAATTTAAACTCTTTTGTGGTTGAATTATCAGGACCTCTATGAGAGAGTTTTGAATTTAAGTTTTTAAATTCATCAAAAGAGATTTTAGGATTAAAATAACCAATAATAGAACACATTAATTTACCATCTCTATTAACTCTTTAACTTTTTTCTCATAACTATTTTGCATTAAGAAATCATAAGCTTTATCTGTATTTTCTTTATAATTAATTTCATTATCCATAAATTTATCAAAATAGTTAAAAAATTCTGTTTTAGTCTCGTAAACTATAATTCCATTTTTTCTAGCTTCATTGATATTTTCAAAAATACCATTAATAGATTTTGGTGTAGCAAAAACAAGCCTCTTTAAAGCGATAGAATCTAACATTTTTGTTTTAACTCCAGTTCCAGAATTCATAGGAACGATATGAATAGCACTTTTGCTCATTTCATCAAATATATCATCTACAAATCCAGTAAATTCACAATTTTTATTTAATAAATTTTGCAACTCTTTTGATGGCTCTTTTCCTACAATTTTAAATTTTATTTGAGGATATTTATCAATTAAATTTAAAAATATTTCACTATAAAAACTTTTTACAGCCGTTATATTAGGCTCAAAACTCATAACCCCACGAAATAAAATTTCATTTTTATTAAATTCTATATTTTGATATTTTTTAAAGTTATAATTATCTGCTGGAATTTTAAAAAAATATGAATTTTTAATCTTATCAATTTTAATATCTTCATTTGATACATATAGTTTTTTTAAATTTTTAATTTTTAAATTATGCGTAATAGATAAAAAGTAATTTAAAAGAGAGTATATTTTTTTAATTATATTTTTTTCGTTTTTAAAATTTGATATAGCTAACTCTTTCATAGAATCAGGCATCATAAAAATTTCATTTTTTAACTTACTTGAGTATCCAGTAAGTGGATAGAAATCATAAAAGATTAAATCATAATCTTTTTTATTGATTTTATTAATTAACTCTTTATCAAAATATAATGAAAAATATAGAGGTCTAAGTAAAAGTAAATCTTTTAATATTTTAAATATATTTCTAAATTTTTTATATTTTATAACTTTTACTTTAGAAAAATACTCTGGTACAAAACTATTTTCATTAGGAACTACTATTGTTACATTATGATTTTGATTTATAAATTCATTTATTAAATTTACACTTATCTTTTTAATTCCATCATCTATCGGATATGGATATGCTGAACAGAAATATAGTATTTTTTTAGTTTTCATAATTTTATTTTATCATAATATTTAACTATATTTAAATAGATATTTTCTATCACCTCTTTTTGATTATATATTTTATTTAGGGCTATACTCATCTCTTCAGGGTCATCATCGTAATTATAAGATAATTCATTTCTAATATCTCTTAACTTTCTCCAAATTTCTACTTCTAAAATTTCTAATTTTTCCAATTTATTTAAAATATCTATAAAAGGTCTGTTTTCAATATTTTCATCTAAAACTCTAAGAAGTATTTTAAAAAGTTTTTCACCCATAGTATCTTGAAGTTTTGTAAATCTAAATAAAAATTGGTCAATGTGTTCTATCTCATCATCATTTAAATTTGTATATTTAAATTTATCTAAAGGCATAAATTTAAACATTTTACTATAAGCACTATTTATTCTTAAAAGATGTTTATTACACTCATTAAAGATTTTTTGTAATTTTTCTTCTCTAATATTCATAACTCTATTCCTGTTTTAAGTGCTTCTTTTTCTATGTTTCTATTTTTATCTTTAGCTATCACTATATCTATTTTTTGTTCACCTAATTCTAATTGAACTTTTGACAAAAATTCTTTTGTATCTCTACCAAAAATATTAGTAATATTTATTTTAATACTATTTATATATTTTTTAGATAATCTCATAATTATGTTGTTTATTCAAAATATTTAAAATTAAATTTTTTCTTTGTGATAATTTAAAATTATAAAAAAGAGTTAAATCCTCTTTACATCTTCGACATTTCCTATTTTCTCGTGTTAATTTATTTTTTGCTTTGCAAATAGGACATTTATACTCTAAAATCATCTCTACTCTTCTAAATAGAATATTAAATCAAGAATTTCTTCTTCGATAGATAATTTTTCTTTTTCATCATTTATATTTAAATATCTATTCTTTAACTCTATTAACTCATTTTTATCATCACTTGAAATTTCAGGATTATTAAAAATAGCATCAATTTTTAAAATAAGATTCTCTTCGTTTGAATTTACTAATTTATCACTTAAAACTTTTTTAGTAACTTTTTTTCCTATTTTACTCTTTAATTCAACTTTTATATCCTCTTTTGTATTAACTTCAATAGCTTCTACTTTTAAAATTCCATTTACATCAAGTGCAAAAGTTACATCTATCTCACCATCTTGTACAGGTTTGTTTATCTCTAAAAATGCTTCTCCAATTTTAATATTTTCATTTAAATTAGAGTGTTCTCCTTGATATACATCAATTTGATAAGCTTTTTGATATTCAGTTGAAGCATAAAATTTTTTAGTTTTAAAAACTGGAACTGGTGAGTTTTTTAAAATTATTTTTGAAAATTTTAACTCTATTTCCATATCTTCATTAAAAAAACTCTTATCATCTAAAGTAGAAATTCCAAGTGAATATGGAGTTATATCAACTAAAATAGAATCTGTATTTTCACCCTTAATCAATGCCCCTTGAATCGTAGCACCAATTGAAACAGATTTATCAGGGTCTTCAATTAAAATAGGTAACACTTCTGTATTTTCTAAAATCAACTCTTCTATTAAAGGAATTCTACTTGAACCACCAGTTAATAAAATTCCTGATAACTCTTCATACTCAATCTCTGCCTCTTCCATTGTAGAATTCAGTAACTCTATTGTCTCTAAAATATTAGCTTTTATTAATTTATTAAAGTCCTCTTTTGTAACTTCTACTCTCAAATGCAAAGGTTTATTATCAACTTTAGCAAAAAATTTCTCATCTATTTCAACTATATCTTCGCTTGATAGTTTTACTTTAACTTCCTCTGCTAATTGATTTAACTTCACATCTATTTTTAAAGTTTTCTCTATTTTAAATCCACTTCTTTCCCAAATAAGTTCAGCTAACTTTGTATCAAAATCATCTCCACCTAATTGACTATTTCCACTTGTGGCTAAAACTTCAACAACCCCTTCACAACTCTCTATAATTGAAATATCAAATGTTCCCCCACCTAAATCATAAACTGCATAAATTGAATCTTCATCTTTATTTGTTCCAAAACTAAGTGCTGCGGCGGTTGGCTCATTTAAAATTCTTAAAACTGTAAATCCTGCCATCTCTCCAGCTTGTTTTGTAGCCTCTCTTTGTTGTTCATTAAAATAGGCAGGAGTTGTGATTACAACCTCTTTTATCTCACTATTTAACTCTTTTTGAGCTTCATCTTTGATTCTTTTTAAAATAAACGAAGAGACCTCTTGAGGTGAATATTTTTTATTATTTAAATTAACTTTTATATCTTGACCCATTTTTCTCTTAATAGAGATAGCCGTATTTTCAGGTTCAACCTTTGCAATATTTTTCGCCTTTACTCCAACAATAACACCTCTAGGACTAATATGTACAACTGATGGCAGTAACTCACTATTATCAAAAACAATACTTTTTATTTCACCATCTACTATTGCAGTAGCAACCGAATTTGTAGTTCCTAAATCTATTCCTAAAACCATAAATTAACCCTTTGATTTATTTATTTTTACTTGAGCGTAACTTAAAATATTATCTTTATAACTATAACCTTGTTTTATAATTTCAACTATTTCTCTATCTCTAAATCTATCTTCACTTACAACTTCCATCGCTTCGTGAATTTCTGAATTAAAAATATCACCAACTTTTGCTAACTCTCTTAACTCTATCTCGTCTAAAATATTTTGCCATAACTCTAAAGTTGAATTTAATCCAATTTTAAATTCATTAAATACATCATCTTCTATTTTTAAATTAATTAAACTATCCATTGCATTGAGTAAGTTTTCATTAAATTTTATAAATTTATCAGTGTTTAATTCAGTTTTTAAAAATAGTTTATTGCTCTTTTTAACTTCACCTTTTAATGCAATAAATTCACTTAATATCTCTTCGTCAGGGTTATATAAAAGCCCTTCATTCTCTTTTAAATCATACTCATCAAATGAATCTATTATATTTAAAACTTTCTCTTTTAACTCATCTTTTGTCAATTTTTTCAACCTCTTTAATTTTTTTAATATCTTCAAATATTTCAAATGGAGTCTCAAACATAGATTTTAAATATTTTAATTTATCTAATTTTATCTCTTCTTGATTTAAATCAAATTCAACTTCATATAGAGGAAAAGAGTGTGCAAATGAATCTTGCATATATTTTTCATTTATTAAATTATCATAAGCATCTCTAATTTTAGCAAATTCTTTTGGATTTTTTTCAGGTGAAAACTCTCTAATTAATCGCTTATAAGCTTTTTTTATATCATTTTTATTAAACTCTCCACTTAAACCAAGTATTTGATAAGAAGATTTTTTCATCAATCATTCCTCCATAAATCATTTAGTTTTTTAAACTTTACATCTATTGTTTTAAATTTTTTATCTTCTTGAAATTTTATACTAAAGTTATAAATCTCTTTTATAAAGTCATCTTTTTTTATATCTTCTTCACAAACAAAAATTAAATATTCAAAACACCATTTTAAATATCCAGCAGTATTATATTTAAACTCTTTTAACATAACTCTATAAAGTCTATTTAATAAAGTAGTATTAAAATTAAAATAGTATTTAAAATTAACGATAAATGAAGTTTGCATTTGAAAAGTAAAATTAAGTTTATTTATAAATTTTAATATATACTCATCATTAAATCCATATCTATCAAAGTCTCACTACACGCCTATAAATTTTATTTATGTGAAAAATTGCTATAATTAACATATGAAAAATGTAATAACTTTAGAAAAAGAACTTAAAAATTATT
>JADGEE010000053.1 GCA_016744535.1 Campylobacteraceae bacterium | reverse complement strand
CATCACCAGTTGTACTACGATCAGAAATTTTGTTCTCAAGATTTGAGTTGTCAGGGTTCTTCATTCCAACTAAGGTCAAGAAAATACAAGTTGTTAAGACTTGTTTGAATATTCATTTTGATCGATCTGGAAAAAAGGAAATTCCAGTGTCTGATTCATAGGATTTTGAATGATCAGACTTAAGTGATTTACTCAAAATATCTATTAATTTATCTTTTTTAATAGGTTTGGTAATATAATTAGTTATGCCAATATCAATTGCTTTTAGCAAAGTTTCGTGTTCATAAGAGACTGAAGCCATAATAATTGGTGTTTTTGGACTATATTCTCGAATCGCTTGACTCATTTCAAACCCATCCATATTCGGCATATATATATCACTTAAAACAATATCAGGTTTTTTATCTTTAAATAGTTTTAGTCCATCTAATCCATCTTTTGCTTTATAAATTATTCCAAAAATATCTTTTATCATTGAATAAATTATAGTCATAACTATCTCATCATCATCAACTAATAATATTGAAAACTGTTTTAAATCTTTTGTTTCCATTTAAATCCTATTTAAGCCTATAACTTCAAATTTTTCTCCAACTCTTGCAAATCTATAATATCTAATATCTTCTGGTCTTGATAAAATTGGGTTTGTTGTTGAAAATATCGTTTTAAATCCGTGTGAATTTGCAAAATCTCTAATCGCATCTTGGTTTCGTTTCTCAATAGCTCCAATCTCATCAATAATTAAGAAAAATGGTGAGTTTACATCATCTTGTCTATAAATACTTAAAATTCCAGTAATAATAATAATTTTTAATAGAATTGCTGTTCCATTTGAACCAATTCCTTTAAATGATTTTATATTTTTTCTGTGTATATCATTCTCATAAAAATCAAGTCTTAAATCAACTCCTGAAAATTTTAAATCGTCTTCACTATCTAATCTCTTTTTAATTAATTCAAGTAGATTTGTTAATTTTTCTAAACTATCTTGTGAATCTTTTTTATCAAAAAATAGAGAATTTTCACTATTAATTGTAATGATTGTATTTAATTCACTCTTTATATCTTTTGAAATACTCTTAAAACTTTTTTTATGATTAAGTTTATATGTAAAATTAATATCTCTTAATACATCAATACTAATACCGATAAAAGCTTGATTTACTCGCTTTATCCGATGGATTAAATCATTCTCTTTATGTGAAAGATTTTCAAGTTTTCCATTAACATCATTGATAAAATTATTAAATCTCTCCCCCTCAAACTCTTTTGTAGTTTGAAGTGATTTCTGTTTTTCAAATAGATAATCTATAAATTCAAGTGAATTTGTAGCATCGCTTAATTTCTCATTTAAATCATCATCATAAGTAAAGTCTATTTGAGTAAAGGATGTCAATTTCTTACTTAAATTTGAGATATTTTGCATAAAAACTCTAAATTCACTAGAGTGCTGATGTAGTTTTTCTTCATACATTTTAATTATATTTATAAGTAATTCAGTTGATTCTATAGGTGTTATCTCTTCAAAATCAATATCTAAATTTTTAAACTTTTCTAAACCCTCTAAATATTTAGATAATTCACTCTCTAACTTATCTATCTGTATATATAAATCTCTACTCTCTATTCTAAATTTATCCATTCTATTTTTATATCTATTTAAACTTTTCTCTTTTGAAAATATAAATCTCTTTTCACGATTTTTAAACTCTTCATACTTATTAAGTTCATTTTTAGAATTTTCAAATTCACTTAAAAATCTCTTTGAATCTTCACATTTATCAATTTCTCTATCTAAAATTTTAATTTCGACTCTCAATTCAGTAATTTTATCATTTGCACTTATTTTACTCTTTTTAGCCTCTTCGATTTTTATTTTTTCTTCAATTTCTCTTTTAAGCTCTAAACTATCAGTTTTAAATTTAAGTTCAATCTCTTTTAATTTATCTCTAAAGCTTTTTTCAAAATTCTGTTTTAATTGAGTAATCTCATTTGATTTTTTATTAATTTGGTTTTGAATATCTCTTTTTCTGTTTTGAATTTCATTTTTTTGAGTATTTAACTCTTTTAATTTAACTTCAAAACTCTCTTTTGATGATATTTTTTCTCTTTCGATATTCTGTTTAAGAGTTGAGATTTTAGTCTCCAAAAATACTCTTTTAGATTCAATTTCACGATTTTTCATAAAAATTTTATCAATATTTTTATCAATATTATTAATATTTGCATCAATTCTTGACTCTTTAATATCTTTAATATTTTTTAAAACTTTTTGACGATTTTTAAAATTTTTCTCTAATTCACTCTTTTTATTGGTTAATTCTGCTAACTTCTCTTCAAGTTTTTCTCTAGTTGGAATAATATCAAGCATATCTAAATTTAATTTTATTCCAAAAATATTATCTTCTCTTAAAATTTCAGGATTTAAACTAGAAGTTCTCATAGAGAGTAATTTTTTATCAATTACTGGATAGAGTGACTCTTCCCAATACTCAATATTTTTCTCTAAGAACTCTTTGAAACTCCCCTCTTTTGTATTTAACATAGAGTTTGTCTCTTTTATATCAATTTCAACTTTATTTAAATTTCTCTCAAATTCACTTAAAATATCTCGATACTCTCTTTTGTATCTAACTTCACTATCTTCAATTTCAGCTATAAAATTTTTTTTCTCAAACTCTCTATCTCTTGTTAAGTTTTTATTTCTATAAATCTCATCTTTTAACTTCTCTATCTCTAAATCAATAGAAGATTTTTCACTCATAAATCTTCTATTAAACTTATCTTTAATTTCTCTAATTTCATCTTTTGTAATATTTATAGATTCATTTAAATTATCTATCGCTTTATCAAAACTCTCTCTCTCAATCTCTTTTGATTCTCTATAATCACTAATTTGATTATTTAACTTATTTAACTCTACTGACTTCTTTTCATTTAAAGCACTCTTTTGGTCTTGAAGTTTCTCTCTAATTTCAAGTTCAATGGATTTTATAGAATCTCTTAACTCTTTAATTGAGTGTTCAATCTCTCTAATTAAATTCTGTTTTGTCTCCTCTATTGCAAAAATAGCTCTCTCTTTAGATTTTCTATCATCTTTTAATCTATCTATTTTTAAAAGCTGTTCTTTTGCATTTTTTAATTTTTCACTGTTAAATTTTTCTCTTAACTTCTCTATCGTTTGAATATTTGATTTGATATCTATTAATTGATTATCTATATATTTTAAAAATTTCTCTTTAACTCTATTTGCTAATTTTTCTCTACTTTTTAATTTATAAATAACTTGTTTTATTTGATGTTTAGATGTTTCTAAATTATTAATATTATCTTTTTCATAATTAATTCTAAAAGCTATTTTTGATTTTAACTCTTCAACTTCTTTTTCAACCTTTAAAATACTGTTTTTTAAATTAAAACTCTGCTCAACTCTCTTTTTTTGTCTACTAAACTCTTTAAAATACTCATAAGAGTTTTTAAATTCATAAACTCTCTTTAAATATGTATCACTATCAAAATTTGCTTCATAATTATAGTCACTATCAATTGATTTATAAATCGCCTCTTTAATAGAGTTTGTATCAGTAATCGCCCTTTGAATATCAAAAACCCCTGCAAAAAGTTTTATAAAAGTTTTATAATCTTTAATAGTAGCAATTGAAAAATCTAAATATTCTCGCTTCATTCCATACAGAATTGAGCGAAACTCATTCACACTATCAGACCTATAACTAAGTTCAGCCTCTTTAATATAACTTCTAATCTCTTTTATATCTTTATCATCGATTCGATTTATATCAAATTTTTGTTTACTAAAATATTTTGCAACACCATTACTCGTTCTATACATAAAAATAAAAAAATCTTCAAAAATATAGATAATATATGAGTTATTATCAGGAAAATAATACTCTTTAAAACTACTCTTTTCTCTATCAATTCCTAATAAATATCCATCACTTACAAATAAATACTGTAATGCCCTAATAGTTGTGGTTTTACCAGTTCCATTACTTCCACCGAAAAACAAGTCTTTATCTACTTCAACTTTTGCAAAATCACAATTTGCTGAATTTATTAAAATTAACTCTTTTAGCAATTAAATCCTTTTGTAAATTTCATTTATATTTATCTCTATTTTTTCACTATTACTAATAAAAGGTTTTATAGTTATAGGCATTGTTTTTGTCTCAAAAATATTTAAAAAATCCATTTTCTCTAAACTACTACTTAATTTTTCATTTTGATTTGGAATAATACCAAAAATTTTTATACTTTGATTTTGATAATTAAATAGACAAAGTAGACTTAAAAACCAAATAAATCCATTTTGAAATTTTAATTTTACACTCTCATAATTCCATTTTTTACTTTTCATCTCTATCAAAATAATATCTAAAGTATTTTCTCTAAAATTCAATAAAATAGCTTCAGGATTTTCATAAATATTTTCAAATGGTTTTATCTCTTTTGGAAAGTTTTCACACTCAATTAGCCAAAAATCACCATCTATATCAATATTTATTTTTAATTCATAAAGTTTTCCAGCTTTATTTTCATTATTTTTTTCATAAATTATTAAAAATTCATCCTCTATCTTATAAATAACTTTTTTAGAATTTAAATAATTAAATATAAAACTTTTATCAATCTTCATCTAACTTCTCTATAAATAGACCTTTTATTTTATTAATTTCATCTTTTACTTTTGTAAAAGTTCCAAAATGCAATCCAAATTCATCACTCTCATACTCAACTATACTATCACCATTAAAATAATATATTCCTATATCTTCTCTTTTTAAATCAATGCTACTATCCATATTTAAATTATTTTCATTTAATAATTTCTCTATATCTTCGTTATTTTCTTTTAAATTAAACATTAAAATATAATTTATTAAAGCCTCAGCCATTAAAGGACTATGAGTTGTAAGCAAAACTTTATTACTATTTTCACTTGAAAATTTTAAAAGTAATTCAAGCAACTCTATAACTTTTTTAGGGTGTAAATTTATTTCAGGTTCATCTATTATTAAAAAGTTATTTTCATCTTTTATCCAATGTTTAAAATATAGATAAATAAGTGTCAATTGATTTACCATAGATGAACTTAAATGAAGAGGCAGTTTTTCACCATTTTTCATCTCATATTTAAATTCAGACATTCCTATATTTTCAGGAATATTTATATCTATTTTTCCCTCTATTATCTTTTCTATCTCATCTAAAAATTTATTTTTATTAACCTTATCAAGTTCAAAAACAATTTTATTAAAAATATCTTCTGTTGGTTTTGTGTATGAACTTTCAAATGAATTTATATTTTGAGGATTTATATTTCCTCTTTTGATATTTTTAATCAATTTATCTTTATAATCTTTTTCTAAAGTATAGATATATTTATAAAATTGAGCAAAGAAAGTTCTACTTGCAGGTAAAAAAGTTAAGTTATTTTGAAAAACACCTCTTATTAAGTTTTCAATTATTATACTAACTAGAATATTTGTAAAAAATTCTTTTACTTCTCCTTTTTCTTTAATTTCTTTTATATTAACAATTATTTCTAATGAATTTATTTTTTTTTCAATTGATAAAGGTGAATGAGGAGAAGCATGTTGAAATATAATATTTTTAAAATCTTGCTTTGATACCTTTATTTTAAAAGTTTTATCAACAAAATCTTCTTCTAAAATATTAGATATGTATTCCATAAATTGATTATCTATAAAATTATAGATTATATCTGAAATATAATCTATTATCTCATCTGTAATTTCAAGTGTAAATTTTTTTTTATTCATATTACTTTTTACATAATTAAAATATTTTAAATTAAGACATTCACCTTGTACTAATGACATATAAAAATTATCTAAATAGTCATCTAAATACTCTTTTGCATTATAAATTCCCCAAATCAACTCACTCACATAAGTCTTTCCAGCATTATTATCTCCTACAAAAACAGTAAACTTTTTTGATAAATCAATTTCACTTCTCTTTGTAATTGGTGGAAAATTTTCAATTATTAATTTCATTTATTTATCCAAAAATATTAATTTTTTAAAATTATATCAAAATTGCTCGATTATTAACACAATCGTAACCATCTTAGATTTAATAAATATAGTATAATATTTTTTTTAAGGGATGGGAAATGAAATTAACAATGAGTCAAAAAATAGTTTCAGGTTTTACAATTATGTCTATAATAATTTCAGCATTAACTATTTATATGTTTGTCATTGTATTTAAATATCAAAGTACATTGGATATACAAAATGAGAGATACTCTCAAATTGGATTTGCTAAAGAGATTTACACTATTAATACTGAAATAACATTAGTTGCTATGGATTCTATAGTAGATAAAGATAGTGGAGATATTTCAAGAGAGAGAATGGATGAATTTAATTCACTTTTTGAAAGATTTCACTCTATTAAAAATGATTTTCTAGGTGGGGCTGATACTGCATTTGAACTTCAAAAATCACAAGATGTTGTAACTGCACTTGAGAAGTTAGAACCTATTGTTAAAGTAGAACTTAAAGAGTTAATTCAAAAAGGTGGTTCTAGTAGTGATTTTGGTGGTATTGATGATAAAATTGATAGTGCTGCTGGTAGTGTTGGAGATGATACTACAAATATTATTGAATCTATTCAAGGTGAACTAAATGAAGCCAATACTGATGCAAAAGAGTACGCTTCTAATATAAAAATTAGTTTAACTATAGTTATAATAATTGCTTTAATTCTTGCTGTAACTATAACTATTTTAGTTTTAAAAAGTGTTAAGGAGACAATAAAAGAGACTGTTGATTCTGTAATGGATAGCAGCCAACAAATATCTAATGCTTCAAATGAATTGACAAACTCTGCAATAGCATTAGCAGATTCAGCCACACAACAAGCAGGAACTGTTGAAGAGATTACAGCTACTGTTCAATCTACAACTTTAGCAATTGAAGAGAATAGTAAAAATGCAAGTCAAGCAGATACTTTTAGTAAAGATACAAATAAGTTAGCACAAGATGGTTATAAGAGTATTGAGAGTTTATCTCTTGCTATGAAAGAGATAGATAACTCGTCTTCAAAAATTAATAATATTATTAAGACAATTGATGAGATAGCATTTCAAATTAATCTTCTTTCACTCAACGCTGCTGTTGAAGCAGCAAGAGCTGGTGAGCACGGATTAGGATTTGCTGTTGTTGCAGAGGAAGTTAAAAGCTTAGCTAATAGAAGTGCCTCAGCTGCAAAACAGATTACAGACATTATTAGTGAGTCTGTAACGCAGATAGAAAATGGTACTAAATTAACGGAAACTACAAACTTATATTTTAATGATATTTTAGAAAAAATAAAACATACAGGAGGTTTAGTTAATAAAATTTCAATATCTTCAAGTGAACAAAGTGACGCAATGCACCAAATTAATGAAGTTATGTCACAAATAAATGAGATAACTCAATCACTAGCAGCCACTTCAGAGGAGACATCAGCGACAGCAGAAGAGTTAAATGCACAAGCTCATACTCTTATGACTAATATTCAAACACTTACCAAAGATAAGGAATAAATTATGAAAAGTATTAAAATTGTAAGTTTAATATTAATTTTTATCACTACTATTAGTTTTGGAAAAAGTATTAAACAAGGTCCAGAGTATATAAAAGATAGACACTATAAGGTTGGTCAAAATAAGTTACTCGATGGAACTACTTATGGGGGAGAGTATAAACTTCGTTTTTGGGTAAATAGCAATTTTGGAACAAATTTAGAAGTTTCAAAACTTAGGAAAATTGCAGGAGAAACAGCAAAATTATCTAAAGATGTATCAAAAACTCATATAGCTAGTCAATGGTATTGGAGTAGAGTTAATAATGATGAAGCTTTTATGATGGGTTATTATGATGATTTGAGTGGCGAGTTTGCTTATATACCTATCAAAAGAGTTAGTAAAAAAAAATGGAGATATAGCTGTAATAGTGAGAGTTGGTTTTTAATTAGAGATGGAGATTATGACTATTGCGAAATAAAAAAAGGTGGAGATATTATTAGATTTGAATTTTTTGTACCATCAATTGAAAAGGGATGGTCAGGAGAGGAGATAATGTACAGATTCTCAATTTCAAAAGATTGAGTTAAAGTAGAGTTTTAAACTCTATCTCTTTTTTACTTCATCACTATTAAAACTTCAAAAAAACTTAATTTTTATTTCTAAGAAAGTGTATCTAAAATTTCAAAAATATCAGTTAATTAAAATGACAAAAGATTTAGATAATTAAGTTACTTGGGTTTAAAATTTAAATGTAGATTTCTAAAAAAACTATTTTTTAAGTAATTTTTAAAATATAAAGTTTCATTTTATATTATATAACTTGGAGTTGGCTTTTTTTGACTATTTAATCTAATTTTTGCCCGCTCTTTTGCCTCTCTTGATTCTTTATACTCTTTACGAGCAGATTCGTTCCAACCATATAAATTAGCCATATCTTGTGATAACTCTTCTAGTATATCATCTAATACTTCAGAATTAGTTGTTGTTACTCCTAAACTTGCTTTTTTGGCTTCTTCATTTTTTAACATATCATAAGTATACTCATATATTTCTCTATTTTGTAAATTTGCACTTCCTAATGGATGTATTTCTACATTATTTCCCATATCTCCATCTTGATTATTATCTTCTACAAAGCCTTTTACACCATTTCTCATATGAAATTGTGGATGTTCTAAATTTTTACTTACATGAGCTTCAAGAGTTATCAAAGAGTTACTATCTTTGGCTACTACTGTAGAACCATGATATTCACAAGAGGCAGTTTCAGGAAAAATATGTTTCATTTTATCACCAATTTCTACTTTTAAGTTTTCTGGATCTTCGGTAGTAACATCACCTATATTTCTAACATTTTCTTGCTCTATTGCTTCACCTACTACTGCTTTTGCATATGCAATAGAGTTTTGTAAAACTATGGCAAATTTATCACAATCATTTTTACCAAATATTCCCTCTGTTGCAGGAAGAGAACCTATCTTTGTTTCAGCTTCTTCTAATTTCGATTGAAGTAAATAAATATTTACTGGTGAAGAAACAAACATTCCATACAATCCATCATAATTGAAAAATCCATCACCTAAATATTTTCCTTTTTCAACTTTATCCTGTTCATTATTATTTAAAAAACGAACATTTGGTGTCCAAATTTTTAGTGAATCATTACTACCTTGCTCTTTATCTTTGTTCATTTCATATAAAGGTACTGGTACAGGTGAAGCTGAATCACCGCGACTAATAAGTTTTTGATCATTTGTAGGATCTATTAAATAGAGATTATTTTTTGATTTTTGAAAAGAAGTTGTATTAATTTCTCTTTGTATTATATTTCCAAAAGTTATATCGTATTCAGCTTTTTTTCTCTGTATTAGAGCAGAATTATTGATTAAATCAACTTGTGCCTTTTTTTTCTGCATTAAAGGACTTTCCATAATCATTTGAGAAATTTTACCACCATTTGAACTATTAAGGCTTTGATTTAAAAATTTTTTTGATTTATTTATCTTTTTCATTTTTAATCCTCTTATTTAGCATTTAAAATAATCATTAAAAAACTTCATTTACGATGTTTTTTAATTCCTCTTTTGAAATTGCCTCTTTTTGTATTAAAATATCTTGAACCTTTTTAAGAGTTGGTTTCATTCCACTTAAAAATCCTCTTATCTCTTCTTGAGATTCTTCTAATATATTTGAAATATCATTTGGGTGAGGATATAACTTTGTACCCATTCCATATCTATCAGCCATATCAGTTGCAATTAATTTGGCTTTTACTAAATCTTCACTAGCATTTGAATAACTCTCTTTGTAAATAAGTTTCACTGCTGAAATTCCTGATAGATAAACTTTTATCTTTGAGAGCATCTCATTTTTGCTAACTAACTCTTTATCAATTTCTCTAAAACCATCACTAATTAAAGATATTTTATCAAAATCAATCTCTAGCCAATAAGCACTTATAGCTTTTGCCGATTGATAAAGGGCTAAAATTTCCTTTTCATATTCACTAAAGCTACCTTTTCGTTTTTTACCAAATAAAACTTTATCTTTTACAGCCAAAAAGTCATCAATTGTAACTTCATCTTTATCTTGCTTTAGTGCATAAATTGCTGCTTCGTTTACAAAACTACTAATTCCAGCACCATTAAAACCAACTGTTATTTTTGCTAACTGTTCTATATTTACATCTGTTGATTTATTCTCTAAATATACTTTTAAAATCTCTAATCTCTCTTCATAAGTTGGAAGTGAAACAAAAACTCTTCTATCAAATCTACCAGAGCGAAGTAGAGCATCATCTAACATATCAAGTTTATTTGTAGCACCCATTACAATTACACCAGAACTATCTTCAAATCCATCCATCTCTGTTAAGAGTTGGTTTAGTGTAGCTTCTCGCTCATCATTTCTAAGTCCACCTCTAGCTTTTCCAACTGCATCAATTTCATCAATAAAAACAATAGAGGGAGCCATAGCTTTTGCTTTTGCAAAAAGTTCTCGTACTCTTTTTGCTCCAACTCCTACATATATTTGAACAAAACTAGCTCCACTTTGATAAAAAAATGGAACTCCAGCTTCACCAGCAACTGCTTTTGCAATTAAAGTTTTGCCAACACCAGGAGAACCAACTAAAAGTACACCTTTAGGAAGTTTTACTCCAAACTCTTTATATCTGATTGGATTTTGTAAAAAATCAATTATCTCTTCTAATTCCTCTTTAACTTCTGAAATTCCTGCAACATCTTCAAATGTTACATTTGATATTGAGGGTCTTACCGATGAGCCAAAATCATTACCATCTGTACTTGAAGATGTTTTTTTTTGTATACCAGAGAGAGAGTTTTTTAGTTGTTCTTGCTGTTTTTTCTTCTCTCTTTCAAACTCTTTCTCTTTTTTTATAGTTCTCAAAAGAACTAACACAAAAAATACTAAGATAGAAAGAACTATAATATCCATTATATAAGAGGTTATACTTGAACTATTATCAATTTCAATGGGAATACTCTTATATAACTCTTTTAAATCAAGAGATTCTTTTGCTATTTTATACTTTTCATTAATCCCATAAAGTATTATATAATTATCATCAACTACGGCTTTTTTTACAAGAGAGTTCTCTAATAAACTTTTGTATAAACCGTAATTAATAAACTTTGAATCATCTCTTATAAATGAAAAGAGTACAAGTGCAATTAATATAGCACCTGATACTATTGCAATTACTAAATTTTTATTAAATTTTTGCATAAATATTATTTCCTAAAGTTATTTTCTATAAGCCTTTTTGATTATAATTGTCTCAACTGGAACATCTTGATGCATTCCTTTATTTCCTGTTTGAACTGCTGAAATTTTATCTATAACATCCATTCCTTCAATAACTTTTCCAAAAACTGCATATCCAAAATCTCTTGATCCATTATCTAAAAAAGTATTACTAGCATTATTAATAAAAAATTGACTTGTAGCACTATCAACTACTTGTGTTCTAGCCATAGCTAAAGTACCAATTTCATTACTTAATCCATTATCAGCCTCATTCTTAATAGGCTCTCTATTGGCTTTTTCAGTCATATCTTCAAGCATTCCTCCACATTGAACCATAAAATTTGGAATTACTCTGTGAAAGATTGTTCCATCATAAAATCCATCATCTACATATTTTAAAAAGTTTTCAACTGTAATAGGAGCTTTTTCTGAATAAAGCTCAACTGTAATATCACCCATTGTTGTATCTAAAGTTACCATTGTCATATTTATTCCTTAAAATTAAATTTTTAATTAGAGTATTATTATAACATTATTTATTTAGTTTTTTTAAATTTTATAAAGAGTGAAAAAATAAAAAAAAAGAAGTTTATTCCCCAAAAAAGGAGTTGGATTTTCCATATCTATAATTTTAATTTTTAACAAGACCACTAAATAGAATTTTTTTATATTACCAATTTAGAATATTTTTTGTAACAGTTTGTCACTATAATAATTTAAATAATTAATAGCTTTAAAATATTTAGTCTATTAGTATCAATTTTATTTTTTCATACCTTGACAATTATCCACTCAATTTTGTATAATTACACTAGCAATTAAATATATAGAGTGCTGAAAAAGTTTAAAGGAGTCCGCTTGAGTAGTGAAAAAGAGACGCAAGAACAAGAAAATAAAGAAATCAAAGAGGAAGAAGTAGAGGTAGAAACTGATGAAGAATCTACAGAAGCTTTAAAAATAAAAATTGCTGAACAAGAAGATAAATACTTAAGAGTTCATGCTGATTTTGAAAATACAAAAAAGAGACTTGAAAAAGAGAAATATCAAGGTATGGAATACGCAGTTGAAGAGTTTGCAAAAGATTTATTAAATGTTGTAGATTCATTAGAACTTGCACTTAATTCAGTTGAAAAAATTGAAGAGGTTAATAAAGAGAGTTTTGATAGCTTAAAAAAAGGAGTTGAATTAACACTAGAACAACTTAATAAAGTCTTTTCAAAACAATATGTAGAGATAATTTCAACAGATGACGGTTTTGACCCTCATATTCATAACGCAATTATGCAAGAGGAGAATGAAGATAAAGAAGCTGGTGAAATTGTAAAAGTTATGCAAAAGGGTTATAAGCTTAGAGAGAGAGTTTTAAGACCTTCAATGGTAAGTATCTGTAAAAAATAAAAATAAATTAAAAAATATAGGAGAAATAAAATGGGTAAAGTAATTGGAATCGATTTAGGAACAACAAATTCGTGTATGGCAGTTTTTGAGAGTGGTGAAGGTAGAGTTATTAATAATAAAGAGGGAAAAGCAACTACTTCTTCAGTTGTAGCTTTTACTGATAAGGGTGAAGTTTTAGTTGGTGACCCTGCTAAAAGACAAGCTGTTACAAATCCTGAAAAAACTATCTATTCAATTAAAAGAATTATGGGGCTTATGCTTAGTGAAGATAAAGCACAAGAGGCTAAAAAGAGACTTCCATATCATGTAGTTGATAGAAATGGAGCTTGTGCTATTGAAGTTGCTGGAAAAACTTATACACCTCAAGAGATTAGTGCAAAAGTTTTAATGAAACTTAAAGAAGATGCAGAGGCAAATTTAGGTGGTGAAGTGACAGAAGCTGTTATTACAGTACCAGCTTATTTTAATGATGCACAGAGAAAAGCTACAAAAGAGGCTGGTACAATTGCTGGGTTAAATGTACTTAGAATTATAAATGAGCCAACATCAGCTGCACTTGCTTATGGTCTTGATAAAAAAGAGGCTGAAAAAATTATAGTTTATGATTTAGGTGGTGGTACATTTGATGTTACTGTACTTGAAACTGGTGATAATGTAGTTGAAGTTTTATCAACTGGTGGAGATGCATTCTTAGGTGGAGATGATTTTGATAATAGAGTAATTGACTGGGTTGCAGAAGAGTTTAAAAATGAGAGTGGAATTGATTTAAAACAAGATGTAATGGCACTTCAAAGATTAAGAGATGGTGCAGAGAGTGCTAAAAAAGAGCTTTCAAGCACAAATGAGACAGAAATTAACTTACCATTTATCACAATGGATCCAGCAACTGGACCAAAGCATTTAGTTAAAAAATTAACTAGAGCAAAATTTGAAGCATTGACTGAAGATTTAGTTGATGAGACTATCCAAAAAATTCAAGAAGTACTAAAAGATGCAAGTCTATCAAAAGATGATATTCACGATATTGTAATGGTTGGTGGAAGTACAAGAATTCCAAAAGTTCAAGAGAGAGTTAAAAATTTCTTTGGAAAAGATTTAAATAAATCTGTAAATCCTGATGAAGTTGTAGCTGTTGGTGCATCTATTCAAGCAGGAGTTTTAAAAGGTGATGTTAAAGATGTTCTTTTACTAGATGTTACTCCACTTAGCTTAGGAATTGAGACACTTGGTGGTGTTATGACAAAAATTATCGAAAAAGGAACTACAATTCCTGCTAAAAAATCTCAAGTATTCTCAACTGCTGAAGATAATCAAAATGCAGTTACAATTCACGTATTACAAGGTGAAAGAGAGTTTGGAAGAGATAATAAATCATTAGGTCAATTTAACCTTGAGGGAATTCCACCAGCACAAAGAGGAGTACCACAAATCGAAGTTAGCTTTAATATCGATGCAAATGGTATCTTAAATGTAAGTGCAAAAGATAAAGCGACAGGAAAAGAGCAAACTATTACAATTTCTGGAAGTAGTGGATTAAGTGATGAAGAGATTGATAAAATGGTAAAAGAGGCAGAGGCTCATAAAGAAGATGACCAAAAAAGAAAAGATTTAGTAGATGCTAGAAATCAAGCTGATAGCTTAGCTTATCAAACAGAAAAATCACTTAAAGAGATGGGTGAAAAAATTGATGAGGGCGAAAAAGCAAAAATTGAGGGAGCATTAAAAGAGTTAAAAGATACTTTAGCTAAAGAAGATGTTAGCAAAGAGGAGATTGATGAAAAAGTTAAAGTTTTAACTGAAGCTAGTCATAAATTAGCAGAAGCTATGTATCAAAAAGATGGTGCAGAAGCTGGTGCAAACCCTACAGGTGGGGCTGATGCTAAAAAAGAAGATGATGATATCATTGACGCTGAAGTTGAAACAGAAGATGAAAAAAAAGACGATAAAAAAGATGAAAAAAAGTAGATATTTTTTTTCATCTTTTTACTCAAATAAATTTACATTCCATTTCTCAACTAATCCACTCTCACTTAAACACTCACCCTCAAAAAATTTTACAATATGTGGCGTTTGACAATGTTTTTCAAATGTCTCTTTAGATAACCAAATTTCATTAAAAATAATTCCATAATGCTCACCTTCGGCAAATTGACTTTTAATTTTTCTCATAACTTTATATTGAACACAACCCTCTTCTGTGTGAGTAGTTGGCTCTAATGCTTTTAAAGTTTCAAATAACTCTTCCTCTTTTCCCTTTTTTGCCTTAAATTCAGCGATACAATAAACCATTACTAAACCTCTACTTTTAATTTATAAACTCTAAAATTTCATCTACGCTTAAAACTTTTCCACTAAACTTTACTTTACCATCTACAACTAAAGCAGGTGTACTCATAACTCCATACTCAATAATTTTTATTGGTTCTTCAACTTTTTCAATTTGGATAAATTTACCACTCTTTGCAATAGCCTCTTTAACTCTATTAAAAAGCTCGTTACACTTTGTACAACCTGTCCCTAAAATTTCAATTTTCATACTTCTCCTTATAAAATATAATTAAATAAATATCCAATACTTATAATACCAAGTCCTACTATTGAGAAAAATATAATGATTAATTTTGTATGTAAAATACTCTTTAAAATCATAGCTTCAGGAAGTGATAAAGCCGTTACAGCCATCATAAAAGATAAGGCAGAGCCTAACAACATTCCTTTTTCTGTCAAAACTTCAATAAGTGGCATAATACCAGAGGCACTGCTATACATTGGAATTCCCATTAAAACTGCTATTAAAACAGCAAAAGGATTATCGCCACCAGAGTATTTTACAATAAAATCAGCTGGAATATAACCGTGAATAAACGCTCCAACTCCAACTCCAATTATTACATATAGATAAATTTTCTTAAAAATATCTATCGTATAATCTCTAGCACCTATTATTCGTGTTTTAAAATTAATTTTCTCTTCATTGATTTCTATTTCGCCCTCAATTGGCTTTACATCTATTAATATATATTTTTCTACATTCATTTTGCCAATTAAAAAGCCACCAATAATTGCTACAAAAAGTCCAAAACCGATATATATTACTGTAATTTTAAACCCAAATAGAGAAAATAACATTGCTATTGCAATTTCATTATTTAGTGGAGCTGAAATTAAAAAGCTAAAAGTTACACCAACTGGTATTCTAGCTTGTAAAAATCCTAAAAATAGAGGGATTGCTGAACAGGTACAAAATGGGGTTATAATCCCAAATAGACTTGCCAAAATATTTCCTACAAATTCACTTTTTCCACTCAAATATGCTCTCACTTTTTCAGTATTAAAGTAACTTCTTAAAAACGATACTGCAAAAATAATCGTAAATAGTAAAAACAAAATTTTAACAGTATCATATATAAAAAAGTGTATTGCCTCTGCTAACTTTCCACTTAAATTTAAACTCTCATAAATCAAAAAGTCTACAAAATTTTTCCACATTATAAAAGCTCACTTTTAATTACAGGTAATAAATTTTTTTCAATTTCACTATAAGTCTTTATAAACTCTTCATACTTGCCTCCGTCAGGGTCACTAAAGCTTATGTGTAATTTTTTAATAGGTTTTGGAAACATTGGACAAGTTTCTTTTGCATTATCACAAACTGTAACTATTAAATTAAAATCCATATCAATTACAGATTCAAGTGTTTTTGAGTGATACTCATATTTCCAAATTCCATTCTCTTCTAATACTCTCTTAGCATTTGGATTAACTCGTCCACTAGCTTTAACTCCACTACTATAAGCTTTAATTCCATCAAGTTTAGCATTTATTAAAGCTTCTGCGATAATAGAACGACAAGAGTTTCCCGTACATAAAATTAATATTTTTTTCATAAATTTGCCTTTATTTTTTATTTATCTAAATCGAAATTGAGAGTAATACTATTAATAAAATTGGAGGTGTTACCATTAATCCAAATTTTGAGTATTCCCAAAAACTAATTTTAACTCCTTTTTGTGCCAATACATGAAGCCATAAAAGAGTAGCAAGTGAGCCAAATGGCGTCATTTTAGGTCCAAGATTACAACCGATAATATTTGCATAGACTAAAGCTTGATTACCCACATCAGTGAGTGCTATATCCATAATCATAACTGTCGGCATATTATTCATAATAGCACTTAAAAATGCTGAAAGAAAACCAGTTGCTACGATGGCAATTACCTCTCCTTGATTATTTAAATTTTGTAATATTGAAGCTAAATAATCAGTTAATCCTGCATTTTTAAGTCCATAGACGACAATATAAAGTCCAATTGAGAACCATACAACTTGCCAAGGTGCTGTTTTAATTGTAAGCCAAGCTTTTGCAGATTTGAAATAAGTAGCAATTGCTAAAAAAACCAATCCCCCACCTAAAGCAAATATTGAAATAGGAATATTATATTTATCCCCTATAAAATAACCCATTAAAAGAAGGGCTAAAAAGACCCAACTAAAATAAAAGAGAGTCTTATTTTTAAGTACATCTTCTGGATTTTTAAGTAAATTTATATCAACTTTTTGTGGAATATCTTTTCTTAAAAACAACCAAAGAATTAATATCGATACAAAAGTGCTAACAATATAAGGAATTATCATATTTAAACTATACTCTATGAATCCTATATCAAAATAATTTGCGGTAACTATATTAGTTAAATTCGAGAATACTAAAGGGAGTGAAGCACTATCACTAATAAATCCTCCAGCTAATAAAAAGGCTAAAATAGTTTTTACATTTAATTTTAAAATTCTCATTTTTGCTAATAAAATTGGAGTTAAAATTAACGCTGCCCCATCATTTGCAAAAAGGGCAGAGACTATTGAACCCAAAATAAGTGAATAAACAAACATTTTATGCCCACTTCCATTTGCAAATTTTGCCATTTTTAATGCACTCCACTCAAAAAAACCAATTTCATCAAGCACCATTGATAAAATAATTATTCCTATAAAAGCTAAAGTAGCATCCCAAACAATTTCGGTTACGATAACAACATCACCTAAGCTAACAACACCTGCTAATAGTGCTACCACTGCACCAATTATTGCACTTGTACCTATTTGTAAACCCTTTGGTTGCCATATTATAAAAATAAGTGTAACTAAAAATATAGAAATAGCTAAGAGCATTTTTTTCCTTTAATATTTTTTATTTTACAAGCATTTATCTTTTTAGGAGTATTAAAATTTAAATTTTTAATCTCATTTAAGAGATTTTTTTGAAGTGTAGTTTTCTCTTCTATATAATAATATGCCCAAGTTCCCTCACGAGCTACGCTTAAAAAACCTGCATCTTTTAATATTTTTAAATGTCTTGATAATCTTGATTGAGTCATTTCAAGTGAACTCTCAAGCTCACATACGCAAGATTTACCATTTATCAATAAAAACTTTAAAATTAAAACCCTTGTTTCATCGTTTATTGCTGAAATACTTTTTAAAAACTCTTCCATTTAAAATAAATCCTTTTATTGATATATAAAGATATATTGATATATTAGCATACAAAATATCATAAAAAAATAAAAAGAGTATTAAAAAACTCTTTTTATTTTACAAAAAAAGGAGAAAGTTTATTTGATTTATTTCCAAAGAGAAAGAGTCGGTGGCAGAGTTCCAATATTTGAGCCATCAGTAAATTCAGCACTCTCTTTACCATTTATTGCTACACCTGAATTAAATCCATAACCACCATTATATTTTGCTTTTACCCAAAAACCTTGACCTGGTGTCAATCTTGTAAGTGAATTATCTCTATTTCCAGGTACATAAGTTTTCCAACTTCCTGATTCAACATCAAAAGCAAAAACGCTCTCAATTCCTGAAACTATCGCCATTCCATTTACAGTCTGTGGAGCAAATAAATCTTCTACCGTATATGCACTATATCCAGGTAAACCAACTAAATTCCAACCTACTCTTATACCTATTTTTACAATAGAAGTTTTAGAGACACCGTCATTAGTTGTGCCTTGTATTTGAGTTGCTCCTGAAGTTGGTATCTGTGGTGGAAAATCATCACTTGCAAATAGTGAAAGTGAGCTTAAAATTATCATACTAAACAGTATTTTCTTCATAAAATTTCCTTTTTATTTAATTAAAATTTATAATTGGAGGAACAGAAATATTATCTAAACCATCTTTATAATCTAAATCTTCTTTTTGAACTTGCCCTTTAAATTCAAAAGTCATATTAAATTTATTATTTACCCAAAAGCCTTGCCCAGGATATAAATTAATCAAACTATTATCTCTATTCCCTGGTACATAACTAAGCCATCCGCCTTGTTCAACATCAAAAGCAAATACACTTTCTATATTTGAAACTATTGCTATATCTTGTATTGGTTCAAAAATCTTTTCAATAGCGTAAGAACTGTAACCAGGTATTGAGACAAAATTCCAACCAGCCCTTAACTCTAATTTTACATCTTTAGAATCTATATTTGAACCTCCACACACAATTCCACAAATTTCAGGATTACTTTTACAATAATCTTTTCCCTCTTGATATTTTGTATCTAAATCTGATTGTGCAAACATTCCATTTTTTGCATTTAACACGGCTTCATCTAATTCACTTTGAGAATAAATTTTTGAAGAGTCACAAGTTGAACTATCTTTTAAGTTGTAAAGCTCTTTTATTTCATCTTCGTTTAATGCTCGGTCGTAGATTCTGATGTCGTCAATTAGACCTTTAAATGGAGAAGTATTACTATTATTTCGCCCTAAAGTAATAGGATTTGGGTTATTATAATTTGGAATAGAAATTTCTATTTGTGTATTTTCTAAAATTCCATTTATATAAAGATATTTTGTATTATTTTTTCTTTTTATTGAAATAAAATACCATTTATTTTCTTCAATCATTGTGTTTGATATCAAGTAATCATGATTTTCTGCATTAATACCTTCCCAATTCCATGAAACTTTATTATCACTATTAATAAATAACCATATCCAAGGGTCTACATTATTTCCTTCTCCTTGTTTTGAATCATCAAATATAAAATTTCTTTCTCCAATAGGCAATTTATTTATATAAAAAGATATAGAAAAATCATTTTGAGGTTTTTTAATATTTAAAAAAATATAATTATCTACCCCCTCACTCCACGGTTATATTTTCTTTAAGAAAGATAAACCTCTCTTGATTTGGGCTTTTTCATTAGTTCTACAAAGATTTTAAACAAATCTTTATATAATTTTAAGTTTCTCAAAATATTTGTCATTTTACTTAATCCAT
>JADGEE010000052.1 GCA_016744535.1 Campylobacteraceae bacterium | reverse complement strand
ATAATAACTATTATGAAGCAATTATAGAAGGTGCAATTTTAGATATAAATAGTAATATTTCAACTAATGAAACTATTCTTACTCCATCTACAATAATTAATAATTCAAATATAACAAATATTTTACCAGAGGTTTAATTATGATAAAAATAATAATATCTTTATTTTTTGCATTAATTTTAAATGCAGATATGTATATAAAAGTCGGAAATTTAAAAAATATTGAAGAAAAAGTTCCTGCTTTACAAGAGAGTTTACCATTAGGTCTTGAAGTAGCAGATGAAGCTCTTAAAAAAGCTTTAGAAAAAAATGTTTTTTTTGCAAAAGAGTATATTAAAAACAGTGATGAATTAAAATTAGAAGTTGAAGTTGAAGAATTTTTAGCTAACAAATATCAAGCAAAAATATTAGAGAGTATTCAAATTGAAGATGAAATATTAAAATCATACTATTTGGCAAATCTTTCAAAGTATCAAGTAAATGATAGATATGATGTTTTTGTAGTAGAAACAGAGAGTAAAGAAAAAGCTAAAGAGTTTCAAAAACAGTTAAAAGAAGATAACTCTTTTTTTAAAATTATTTTATCAAAATATAAATATGATAAATATTCAAAAGTAGAGTATCAAAATATACCAGATAGTTATAGACTATTAATTAAAAACTTAACTCCTTTTGAACCAAGTGAAATAGCAAAATTTAGTAAAAATTTTGTTGTTATATTTTATAGTGCTTATTATGAAAAGACTCATTTAAAATTTGAAGATGTTAAAAGTAGTATAAGAAATTATCTTTTAAATACAAAAAAATTAGAAGCCATTAAAAAAGAGCTTGAAAGATTATCAAAAGAGAATAAAATATGATAAAAAAATTATTTCTTTTTACTTTTTTAAGTCTGTTTTTAATCTCTTGTAGTAACAAAGATATCTCTATTAATACTACTGTTTTAGAAAAAGATGATAAATATGAAGAGCTAAAAAATAGATTTTATACTTTTTGGAAAGCAAGAAAAAATTCCGATACTAAAACAATGTATGATATAGAAGCACCTCATTTTAAATATTTAAATAAATATGATAAATATGACTCTTATTATAAGCTTAAATTAAATAAATTTAACATTTCAATTCTTTCTATACGAGAGAAAAATTCAGTCTTTTTTGTAGAAGTTAAAATGGAGGTAAATGATAGAGTTGTAAAATATTTAGATATTTGGTTAAATATTGATAGTAAATTTTATCATTTAACTAAAAATTTTATCTTTTTTCAAGAATAAAATATGATATAATTAGCGAGTTGTTTTGATTGTATTTGTTAGATAGTTGATTTAGTAGTAAGTTAATCTTTTCGTTGATTTACTACTGCCCAATGCAAGCGTTGGGCAGTAGTCAATTGTCCAATGCATTGTGCAATAATTAATTAAAAAATAAAAAAAGGAGTTTTCATGAGAAAACTATTATCTTCAATGGCAGCAATAGCTGTATTATCAAGTGCAGCAGTAGCTGCTCCAAATTTAGCATCAGACGGAACTGGTGATTTCTTGATCGCACCTGCTTTTTTTGCTCAAGGAACTTTTGAAACACATTTAAAAGTTATTAATACAAATATTACTAACTCTATTATAGTTAGAGCAGTAGTTAGAGATTCTGCTAACTCAAGAGAAGTTGATTTTCCAATCCTTTTAACTCCAGGTGATGTATGGACTGGTAAAGTTTATGCTACTACAGTTGACGGTGTAGAAAAAACTTTCTTACAAAGTACTGATGATTCTAACTATTTACCACACGCTGGTAATGGTAATGGAATTGATTTAGCTGCTACAAATACAAATGCTGGAAATGGTTTTAAATCTGGTTATGTTGAGTTTTATCCAATTGCTCAATATGATGAGGGAACAGAAGGAAAAATTTCTAAAACTTTAATGGAAACTAGATTTAAAGCTTTAGCTAATAACACTATTGGTACAGAACTTGTAACAGGAGTTGATGAAGATTCTTTAACTGGTACTGTAACAGTAGTTAATAACTCTTCTGCTGTAAAAGCTGCTATGACATTACCTATGACTGCTATTGAAAATGCAAGTGATGCTCCTGTTAGAGGTGGAGTAATGGCTGCAAGTCAAGATACAATACCAACAAACTTTTTAGTTAATGGGGCTGCTGCTGGAAATGAATTAGATGATTTCTATATGCTTTTCCAAAATGATGAAGTTGTAGTTCCTTTTGATAATAGTGGTGATGTAACTAATGTATTATTAACATTCTGGGGAGATTACAGTGCTTGTCAAACAAGAAGTTATACAATAGATATCAGAGATAATGAAGAAAATATGCCTGAAGCTCCATCTCCAATCCCAACTTTTTCTTTAACTGGTGAGTTAGCTTCAGTAGGTGTTAAAAGTCTACTTGATAGATATCAAACTAGTTATACTTCTGGATGGATTAGACTTCAAAACTTAACAAATGTAAATACTGCTACTTGTGTTGGTGGACAATTATCTAACCAAGCTGGAAATACTGCTTCACTTACTCCAACTAGATCAGCTTTTATACCTACTATTATGAGTGGTGTTAAAGTTGGTGATGCTTGGACAACTAACTGGACTTATTTAATAGCTAAATAAATAGAGTAAATAGAGAATCAATTCTCTATTTATTTCTTTTTTTGATTTTTTTTTAAAAAAATTAAAAAAGGAAATGATGATGTTAATTAAAAAATCTCTTTTATCTTTGGGTTTCTTCACTTTAGCATTAAGTGCTGAAACGTACCACTCTATATATGGAACTTCTGGTTTTAAAAATGTAATGGCTTTAAATAATTACGCTGATGATTATCTTCTTACATACAATGGATTATCTAGTTGGTCAATTAATAGTAATATGTTAGTATTTATTCCAAAAGGTACTAAAGAATATAATGTAAAATTTAATAGAGTTGGTTCAGAGGGTTATTTAAGTGGTTATATGTCTTTTGGAAAAATTCCAAATATTGAAGAGAATATAGAAGGTGTAACTTCACTAGATTATAACTCTATATATGAGTATTTATTAAATGGAAATACTGCATCATTTATAAATAAGACTGGATTGAATATATCCTCAAAAGAAATGAGAGAAGATATAGAGTATAGTAAAAGTGGTTGGATTCATTTTAAATTTATACCTGCAACAATGTCTCTAAGAGATGGTATAGGTGTTCTTCCAACTACAGGAACATCAACTACAACTACGACAACAACTCCTACAACTACGACAACAACTCCTACTGTTATATCATCACTTAGCAGTTTAGATTATAGTATGCAATATACATTAGATAAGAATTATATTGATAATTTAGTAGAAGGTATGGAAATTCCTGCACAATGTGAAGGAAAAGTAGATGGACAAAATAAAAGTATTGAAAAACTATGTACTTATATTGAAAGTTTGAATATAGATAAAACAGGTCTTGATACTAGCACTTATATTTTAAGAGATGGTGATCCAATTGAAGGATTGACATCAAATATTATAGAATATAGTGCTTGTGATAATTTAGGTGATATGCAAATTACTAATGGATGGAACTTACTTGGTACTTCTAGTTTAATTAACAAAGATGAAACTTTTAGTGATTGTTTAGGTAGTTTAAAAGTTTGGACTTTTGAAAATGATCAATGGAAAGATGATTCTACTTCTATAAAAAAAGGTCAAGGATTTTGGCTTAAAAAGTAAGCTAATAAAACCCTCTCTTTCTTTATCTTTATCTTTTGTTTTCAATGAGATAATTTTTTCTGTTTTAAATAAAATATCCATATTCCTAAAACCATTGTAATTACTGTTAAACCTATTGATATATTCATTAATACTTCATCACTCATTTTTTTCATCTCCATTTTGTTTATTATATATTATTGTACCATAGTATATTAAGGCACTTAATAAATATAAATTTATGAATATATAAAATCCAAAAAACCAATTTGCTTTTTGGAAAAATATTAATATGGTGAACATATTGGCAAAGAACATTATTCTTTAGCTAACTCTTTAAAATACTCATTCCTATTATAAAAGTCTCTTAACCACTTCGCTTATTCTTTTACCATCAGCTTTTCCTGCTAATTTTTTACTTGCAATTCCCATTACTTTACCCATATCTTTTATTGTTGTTGCTCCAGTTTGGGATATTATTGTTTTAATTTCAGATTCAACTTCACTATCTTCCATCTGTTTTGGTAAATAACTATTAATCACAACTAATTCATCAGCCTCTTTTTGGGCTAAATCTTCCCTATTACCATTTTTATATTGAACAATTGAATCATTTCTCTGTTTTGCTGATTTTTGTAAAATTTTTATAATATCTTCATCACTTAAATCTCTTCTTTCGTCAACTTCAATCTGTTTTATTGCACTATTAATTAATCTAATTACATCTCTTTTAAAATTATCTTTAGCTTTCATAGCCTCTTTTAAATCATTTTTTAATTGCTCTTTTAAACTCATTTTATATCCTTTGGAACTAATTTTGCTTTAAATTATATCAAAAAGATTTTAAAGGCTTAATTATGAAAAAAGAGTTGATATTTATAACTATTTTACCATTTCTATTTGTCGGTTGTTCTACTCACTCCTCAGAGCCTAGAATTAATTTGAGTGCTCCTAAATATTTAAATTCAATTCCTGCAAAAAAAGAGGAGATATTAAATAATAAAGGTAGTATTTTTGGACAAGGTTATAATCCACTATTTTCAGATATAAAAGCTATGAAAATTAATGATATTGTAATTGTAAAAATTAATGAAAGTGTTATTTCAAATTCAGATAGAAGTAAAAAAATAAGTAAAACAGGAGCTCTAGATTTAGGTGGAGGGATAATTCAACCTGGAATTGATAATTCAAATGCTGCTATTAATTCACTTGCTGCTAAATTAAATGGACTTACAAATATTGGATTTAAGAGTAATAGTTCAACTAGTTTTGATGGAAGTGGACAAGCTTCAGTTAAAGAAGCATTTACAGCATCAATTGCTTCAAGAATAACAAAAGTTTTAAGTAATGGTAATTATTATATAGAGGGTAGTCGTGAACTTTTAATTAATGGTGAAAAGCAGTTAGTAAAAATTGCTGGAGTTATTCGCTCTTACGATATTGACCAAAATAATATGATAAATTCTGAATTTATCTCTGATGCAAAAATATTTTATGCAACAGAGGGTGACTTTCAAAATGCTACAAACAAAGGTTGGGGAAATAAAGCTTTAGAGAGTATATGGCCATTTTAATCAATCTTAATTGAAATTTAATTATAATTACTTAAAAACTTAAGAGTAGTTATGACTAAACCAACAATTTATAATAGGTTACTTTTTTTCTTATTTTTCGATATTATGCTTATCTCATTTTCTGTTTATTTTTCATTTTATCTTAGATTTGAAATGAGTGTACCACCTGAATTTATTAAATCACTTTTTAATTTTATATTATTATCTCTATTTATTAAAATATCACTTTTTTTTCTATTTAAAATATATTTTATTCAATGGAAATTTTTTGGGCTTAGAGATTTTTCTAAAGTAGTAATTGCAAGTTTTATAAGCACTATAATACTTTTTATTGTTATTTTAATATTTCAAAATAGTCTATTTTATCCATTTCCTCGCTCAATATTATTTATAGATTTTTTTCTATCTACATTTCTAATTTCAATTTTAAGAGGAAGTAAAAGAATTTATTTAGAGATATTAAATAAACAAGGAGCAAGTACTTTAATAGTTGGAGCAGATTCAAGTGGAGAGGCACTTGTTAGAAAATTAATTAAGAGTGAAAAATATAATCCAATAGCTTTTTTAGATTATGATAAGAGTAAGGTAGGAACTTTTATTCAAGGTGTTAAAGTAAAAAGTTATGAAGAGTTGAAAAAAGATAATTTAGATATAGAAAATGCAATTATTAGTTCATCTAATATCTCAAGAGAGCTTTTGGATAAAACTTACTCTTATTTAAAAGAGTTTCATATTAAAAATATAAAGATAGTTCCAAAACTTCAAAATAGAGTTGATTTTAATAAATTAAAAGATTTATCAATTGAGGATTTATTAGCTAGAAAACCAAAAGATTTAGATAAAGAAGTTATTCAAAATTTTATAAAAGATAAAATAATTTTAATTACAGGTGCTGGTGGAAGTATTGGAAGTGAGATAAGTTTTCAATGTGCAAATTATGGTGCAAGTAAATTAATACTACTTGATAACTCTGAATTTAATTTATACTCAATTAGCGAAAAATTAGCAAATTTTAATATAGTCTCTATTATGCAATCAGTTAGTAATATTAAAGATTTAGAGAAGAGTTTTAAAAAGTTTAAACCTCAAATTGTAATTCACGCAGCAGCTTATAAACATGTACCACTGGTTGAGTTTAATATTGATGAAGCGATAAATAATAATGTAATTGGAACTAAAAATACAATAGATTTATCAATTAAATATAAAGTTGCTAAATTTGTATTAATTTCAACAGATAAGGCTGTTAGACCTACCAATGTAATGGGTGCAACCAAGAGAATTTGTGAACTTTACGCTCAAAATTCAAATTATAATGATACTGAAATAATTGCTGTTAGATTTGGAAATGTTTTAGGGTCAAGCGGTTCAGTTATTCCAAAATTTAAATCCCAAATTGAAAATGGAGGTCCAATTACTGTAACTCACAAAGATATTACAAGGTATTTTATGTTAATTCCAGAAGCTTGTGAACTTGTGCTACAAGCCGGTGCAATTGGAGTTGGTGGAGAAGTTTTTATTTTAGATATGGGTGAGCCTGTAAAAATTGTAAATTTAGCTAAAAAAATGCTTGAACTTTATGGTAAAGAAGATATTAAAATAGAATTTATAGGTTTAAGGGTTGGTGAAAAACTCTATGAAGAGTTATTAATTGATGATGCTGAACAAAAAACAAGATATAATTCAATTATGGTAGCAAAGGCTACTAAATATAATATAGATAAATTAAATAGTGATATACAAAAGTTAATTGATAATGGTAGTACAATAGATAAATTAAATAAAATTGTCCCTGAATTTAATCACAATAGTTTAAAAGGGCAAAAATGAGTAAAAAAGTTTTAATAGTTGAAGATAGTATTAGTATGCTATATTTTGAAGATTCTGAAATTAAAAAAGAGTTTGATTTTGAAACTATTTTAGCAAGAACTAAAGCAGATGCCATAAAAGCTATGGAAAAAGAGAGAGATAATATATTTGTAGCACTTTTAGATTTAAATTTACCAGATGCAATGAATGGGGAAATTGTAGATAGTGTTTTAGAGTATAATATTCCATCAATTGTTTTTAGTGCTATATTTTCAGATGGATTAAGAGAAAAATTAATTAATAAAGGAGTAGTTGATTATGTCTTAAAGGGTAGACAATCTAACTTTGATTACGTTTTAAAATTGATAAATAGAATTTATAATAATAGAAATATAAAAGCTTTAGTGGTAGATGATTCAAAAACCCAAAGAGTTCAAATAAAGCATATTTTAAAAAAGTACTGTTTTAATGTAATAGAAGCTAATGATGGATTAGAAGCTTTTAAAATTTTTGAGAAAAACCTTGATATAAAATTAATTATAACTGACCATAATATGCCAAATATGACTGGAATCGAATTAGTTGAAAAAGTTAGATTTAATACACCACAAAATAAATTAGCAATTATAGCAGTATCTTCAAATAGTAATCATATTTTAACAGTTGAGTTTTTAAAAAAAGGAGCAAATGACTTTTTAGTTAAACCATTTGCTAATGAAGAGTTAATTTGTAGAGTTAATCAAAATATGGATATGTTAGAGTATATTGATATTATTAAGAAATCTTCAATTACTGATTTTTTAACTGGATTATATAATAGAAAGTATTTTTTTGAAAATGGTGAAGTCTTATTTAATAAGTTAAAATCTCAAAATAAAGATAGTGCAATTGCTATGATTGATATAGACTTTTTTAAGAGAGTTAATGATACTTATGGACATAATATTGGAGATTTAACAATAAAGCATATATCGACAGTTTTAAAAGATAATTTTCGTTCAAGTGATGTTTTGGCAAGGTTTGGAGGAGAAGAATTTTGTGTGATTGTTCCAAATATATCTGAAAAAAATATCTATAATTTTTTTGATAGAATTAGAGATAAAATAGAAAATTCTGTTGTAAAAACTGACTCCAAAGATATAAAAATAACTGTTTCTATTGGAGTGACTTCAAATTTAGAAACTAATTTAGAAGATAGTATAAAAGAGGCTGATAAGAGGTTATATTTAGCTAAACAAAATGGTAGAAATAGGGTTGAAATATAGAAAATAGACAAGCTGAAATTAAGTGATTTTTTAGTAAAATCGCTCCTCGCCTTTAATACACACACACCAGTCCTTTAATTGGTTGTAGATTATCTATTGATGGGTGTGGAGGCTATAAACCAAAATATTAAAAACAAGGAGCTTTTTATGGTTACAATGAAAGATTTACTAGAATGTGGTGTTCACTTTGGACATCAAACAAGAAGATGGAATCCAAAAATGAAAAAATATATTTTTGGTGTTAGAAAAAATATTCATATTATTGATTTACAAAAGACTTTAAGATATTTTAGATATACATATAATATAGTAAGAGATGCAGCGGCTGAGGGTAAAACAATTATGTTTGTTGGAACTAAAAAACAAGCAACTGAAACAATTAGAGATTTTGCACAAAAAGCGAATATGCCTTATGTAAATTACAGATGGTTAGGTGGAATGTTAACAAACTATTCAACTATTAAAAAATCTGTTAGAAAACTTGAAATTATTGAAGAGATGCAAGCTAATGGACAGTTAGATATGCTAACTAAAAAAGAGGCATTAGTTTTAACTAGAAGAAAAAATAAATTAGATAAATATTTTGGTGGAGTAAGAGAGCTTAAAAAATTACCTGATATGCTTTTTGTTGTTGATGCAGTTAAAGAAAAAATTGCTGTACAAGAAGCTATTAGACTTGGAATTCCAGTTATAGCTCCACTTGATACAAATTGTGACCCTGATTTAATCAATTATCCAATTCCTGGAAATGATGATGCTATTCGTTCAATTCAACTATTTTGTAGAGAAATGGCAGAAGCTATTAATGAGGGAAAAGAGTTAAGTAAAGAGAGTAATTCTGAAGAAGAAGTTGCACAAGAATCAAAAGAAGAGGAAAGTGAAGAGAGTCCTAAAAAGGAGGCTTCTAATGGCTAACATTTCTGCAAAGCAAGTAAAAGAGTTAAGAGAATTAACTAGTGCTGGAATGATGGATTGTAAAAAAGCATTAGTTGAAACTAATGGCGATATGGATGCTGCGGCTGAGCATTTAAAGAAAAAGGGACTTGCAAAAGCTGGAAAAAAATCTGATAGATTAGCTAGTGAAGGTAGAGTTGCCCTAGAGATTTCATCTGATTTTTCAAAAGTTAGTTTAACTGAAGTTAATTGTGAAACTGACTTTGTATCTAAAAATGAAAATTTTGAAGATTTAGCAAATTCTACCGTAAAACATATTCATTCAACTAGTATTACAGATGTAGAAGAGTTAAATTCAACTACTATTGATGGTGTTTTATTTGAAGATTATTTAAAAGAGAAAATTACAAAAATTGGTGAAAATATTGTGCTTAGAAGATTTGTAAGTCTAAGTGCTGGTGAGGGTGGCTTTACAAATGGTTACTTACATGCAAATGGAAGAGTTGGGGTTGCTATTTCACTAAAAGGTGATGCAAGTGAATCTAATAAATCTTTAGCAAAAGATGTATGTATGCATATTGCTGCTATGAATCCAAAATATTTAATTACTTCTGAAATTCCTGAAGATGTAATCAAGAGTGAAGTAGAAGGAATGATTAAAGAGATTGAGAAAGATAACGAAGAGAGAAGAAGATTAAAAAAACCTGAGCAGAATATTCCTAAATATGTAAGCAAGGCTCAATTAACTGAAGAAGTTATGGCACAAGTTACAGAAGATATTAAAGCTGAGCTTAAAGCCGAGGGTAAACCTGAAAAAATTTGGGATAGAATTTTACCTGGAAAAGTAGAAAGATTTATTGCTGATAATACTCTACTTGACCAAAAATTATCTCTTTTAAGCCAAGAGTTTGTAAAGTCTGAAAAGAAAGAGAGTGTTGAAACTATTCTTAAAAACAGTGGACTTGAAGCAATTGAATTTATAAGATTTGAATTAGGTGAGGGTTTAGCGAAAAAGGGATGTGACTTTGCAAGTGAAGTTGCAGAGCAATTAAAATAGATTTTTTCTATTTTAAATGTTAAAAACTATTAATTTATCACACTCTTACGATTATCCGCTATTTAATAATGTAAATATAAATATAAATGAGAGAGAATCTATCGCTATTATTGGTAGAAGTGGAAGTGGTAAATCAACACTTCTTAACTCTTTATCTTCACTTTTAAAACCTACTAGTGGTGAAATTATATTTGAAAATAAAAATTTATATTCACTAAAAGAGAAAGAATTATTAAAAATTAGAAGAGAAATTTTTGGGATTATCTTTCAAGCACATTACCTATTTAGGGGCTTTAGTGGAATTGAAAATTTAGAAGTGTCTTCACTTTTAAGTAAAAATAAAATAAATGACAATATTTTAAAAAAATTAAAAATTCAAGATGTTGTAAAACAACAAATAGGTACTCTATCAGGTGGACAGCAACAGCGAGTCTCTATTGCTAGAGTTCTAACAAAAAATCCAAAAATTATATTTGCAGACGAGCCAACTGGTAATTTAGATAAAGAGACAAGTCACGATGTTATGAATATAATATTTAATTATATAAAAACTAATAACTCTTCACTATTTTTAGTAACTCACGATGAAAAATTAGCAAATAGATGTGACAAAGTTTATAAACTTGAGAATCAAGAGTTATTAAAATTATGATGGATATAATCCCTTTTTTAAGGGAAGAAAATGTTATAAATTTTTTTTTACTTTTTATTAGATTTTCTGCGATTATTGCATTTTTCCCATTTTTTAGTTACATCACTATTTCAACTAGTATAAAAGCAGCCTTAGCTTTTTACTTAACAGTAATTTTTTTTCCAATGATTCCAGCCTCAACTGGTATAGGTCTTGATATAAATTCAATTATGTTAGCAATTTTAGCTGAATTAACTTTTGGCTTTATTACAGGAATCATTTTAAAAATTACATTTTTTATACTCAATTTTGCAGGGGAGCTAATCTCTTTTGTAATGGGTTTTACAATGGCTAGTATAATGGATCCTGTAACACAAAGTCAAACTCCATTAATTGGACAAGTATTAGGCTTACTTGGTCTTTTAATTTTTTTACAATTTGATGGACACCATTTAATTTTATTATTTGTTTATGATTCTTTAGTACATTTACCACTTGGAGAATTTGCATTCACAAATAACATAGTAACTTATTTAAATAAAACTCTAATTAATTTTTATATTATAGGTTTTACACTAGCTTTTCCTATTTTAGCACTTTCACTTTTAGCTGATATAATTTTTGGTACGATTATGAAAACAAATCCTCAATTTAATCTATTAGTAATTGGTTTTCCTGTTAAAATATTTTTAGGATTACTTATTTTTACAGCTTCGCTTACAAGTTTAATGTTAGTTTTTAAAAGAGAGTTTAAATCTGCATTTGATGCCCTACAACTATTTTATAATTAAAATATAATTTTCTTTTTTCTTAACTTAAACATAAAACTTTTTAACATACTATATATAATACTAATTTCTATAAATAACTCAATAAACTAATTTTAAAGAATTTATTTATAAATTTTAATAAAAGAGTAAAATATAAATAAGTCTCCAAAAAACTCTTAATTCATTAAAAAAATATATAAAAAGTCGATTTAAAAATAGGCTTTTTTAGCATTTTTAATAAAAATTGTATGCTTTAAGTGGTATTATGAGTTAATAATATTTTATTTTAATTTTTTTATTTTAGAGTAAAAAGGTTCTGTTAATGATAAATCAAAGTAGAGAAGAGTAGTATGGATAAAGGCATTAATGTATTAACAAAAAAAAGATTAGAGGGGAGTGCTGTTACTCTATCTTTTACAGATAAATATATAGCAGCTATGGATAATGCTTATGATATATATCTTTTTTATAAAGATGATTTTAAAGTTTATAAGAGTACAAAATTGTCTAAAACACACGAACCAGGACATAGATATACAAGAGCTTTTTCTGTATCAAAAGAGAATTATATATCTTTACCTCTGTTAGGAACATCTTCATCTGTATTACTTCATTTTGAAGATGGATTTAAAAAAATAAAGACTCTAAATTGGCATAGTGCAGATATTGAAGTTTCTAAATTTTCAGATGTATTTAGTTATTTTGCAACAGGTGGGGCTGATGGAAAAATATTTTTATATGATACACCAACAGGAAATTTAATACTCTCACTTCCAACTAAGCCTGATTATATTTCAACTATCTCTTTTGGAAAAAAATCTGAATTAATTGCAATTGGTGCATTTGATAATAGTGTAACTATTTTTGATATTTCAAGAAATATATTAATTAGTGAATTCTTTTTAACTGATGTTATTGAAGGGTTTGAGTTTTTTAATGGAGATAAAAGTATATTTATTATTACTAGAGATGGTTATTCTATTATATTTGATATTGAAAAGAAAAAAATTACATCTAAAGAGAAAAATTTTAAAGAGTGGCCAACAGCTATTGCTTTCACTGAAGATGAAAAATTTGTTTTAGTTGGAACAAGACAAAAAACACTCTCAATATTAAGTACAGAAGATAATAAAAAAGTATTAGATGTAAAAGTAAATGGAATCGGTATTGTAACTCTTAAATTTTTTAATAATAATCTATTTATTGGATATATTGACGGAACACTTGAAGTGATTGATTACTATAAGCATGAAAAAGAGTTTGAAGTACACTTAAATAAGAGAGAGTTTAAAGAGGCTAGAGAGTTATTAGTTGATAATCTATTTTTAAAGACTCATCCATTGGTTGAAAAATTCAATGAATCGTGGGAATTTGTTGTTATTTTAGCAATAGAGATGATAGGTAAAGGTCAAGGAAATGAAGCTTTTGATATGGTTGAGCCATTTTTAGAGGATCCTATTAAAGATGAAGAGTTTAAATTTTATTTAGAACATAAAAATCATATTATAACTTTCATAAATTCTGTTAGAAATAAAGATTTACTTGTAGCTTATGATTTAGTAGAAGATAATAAATTCTTAGAAAAACTTCAAGATTATCAAGATTTAGAAGCTAATTGGCTAAAGTTTTTCAATGTAGCTAAAAAGCTTTTACAAGAAGACCCTGAACTTAATCGTGGTAAAGCTATGAAAATTTTAAAACCATATACGCCACTACCTTCTAAAAAAAGACAAATTAACTTTTTAGTGAATAATGCTAAAAAATTTGGAGATGCTGACCAAGCCGTAAAAGTTAAAGATTTTAAAAAATATTTTCAAATGACAGAGAGTTATCCATTTTTAAAAGAGGTTGATTTATATGATAAAGTTGTAACTTTTGGAGAGAGTTTGTTAGTTAATTTATCTACATTTGAACAAAAACAAGATTATAAAAATGCGTTAGGTATTGCTGGTAAGTTACTATATTTTGTTCCATTTGCACCAACTGCTGGTGCTAAAATTAAATTAATTAAAGCAAAGTTAAAATTTATTCAATCTGTTTCGCAAAATAATGAAAAGTATGCGTATGAACAAGTTGAAAAAAATCCTGAATTAAAACTATTACCACAATTTGAAGAGTTGGAAAATAGATTTAAAGCTATTTTAGAGAGAGCTAATAATGAGGCATTTCAAGGTTATCCTGAAAAAGTATTAGAGATATTTAAAGACTATATGATGATTGATTACTGGTCTAGTAAAATTGGTTCTGTTATGAAACTTGCTTATTTAAATGAGATAAAAGATAGTGCAAGAGATAAAAGTGTTGATTGGAAAGATACATTGACAGAGTATGTAACAAGATTTTCAAAAGATGTTGAAATTGGACAGTTATCTAAACAATTTAGGCAAAATGATGAGTTAGATGCTGTTTTAATAAAAGGTGATCCACAAGGCTATAAAAAATTTGATTTTTTAAAATCTATAATTGTAAGAAAAAAAGAGAAATCTAATGTTGATAAATTAAGTGAAGATTTTGATGTAGATAGCTTAGTTTAGAGTTCTAATTATTAAACTAGAAGGTAAATTGAACTCTTTAATTAACTCCTCTTCTTTTTTTCTCATTTCACCATTATCTATTTCGTGGTCAAAACCCAATAAGTGAAGTAAACCGTGAATAAAAAGAAGTGTAAATTCTTCATTTTCAGAGTGTTTAAATTCATCCGCTTTCTCTTTTACTTTGTCAATTGAAATTATGATTGAGCCAAGTGGTGCATATTCAAAATTTTTTAATGGAAAACTTAAAACATCAGTAATTTTATCCTTACCTCTCTGTTCTCTATTTATTTTTTGAATTTCACTATTATTAGTTATAATTAACTCTATATTTTTTTTTGTAAATTTAGCACTAATTTTATTTAAAATATCTTCATTTAAATTAAAATTAACTCTCTTATCAATCTCTATCAATTTTTACCTCTATTTTTTATATTAATCTATTATACCTATCATTTTTGTTACATCTTTAATACTAATTACCATTTTATCTGATTGTTGGTGTAAATGTTCAGACGAAGCAGCTGTCTGTTCTGAAACAGCAGCATTATGTTGAGTAGTTTGGTCAATTTCATTCATAGATTTAGAAATTTGTTGCATTCCCTCAACTTGTTCTCTTGTTGAAGTTGCTATTTCAGTAATCAGAATTGAAGTTCTTTTTGCTTTATTTAAAATTTCACTAAATACTCTGTTTGTATCTTGTGTAATTTTATTTCCTTCTCCAATTTGAGAAATAGTCTTTTGTATAATTTCACTTGTCTCGTGTGAAGCTTTAGCAGAGCGAGTTGCTAAATTTTTTACTTCATCTGCAACAACTGCAAATCCCAATCCGTGTTCACCTGCCCTTGCGGCTTCAACAGCAGCATTTAAAGCTAACAGATTAATTTGAAATGCAATTTCATCAATTGTTTTTACAATTTTAGCACTCTGTTCACTAGCTTCTATTGTTTTATTCATAGAATTAATTAACTCTTGAATTTTATTATCTCCATCTCGTGCAACTTTATTAGTCTCTCTAGCTAATTTATCAGCTTCCTTTACATTTTGTTCATTTTGTTTATTAACTGCAATAGATTGAGCAAGTGTAGCATTTATCTCTTCAATTGATGATGCTTGTGTAGTTGTCGCTTCAGCTAAGGAGTGTGAAGCTGATGAAATTTGATTTGAAGTAGACGAAATTTGCTCACTCGCTCCTCCTATTAATCTACAATTTTGAATTAAAGAGTTTGTAATATCTTTAACGATAAAAAATATTCCTATTACCATTAAAAGAGTTAAAATTAAACCTGTAACTAAAATTTTATACTTATAAGAATCTATCATAGAAGAGAAAAGGTTTATCTTATTTGTATAATCTTTATTTGCCATATCCATTAATTTATCAGCATTCCCATACATTTTTTCAGCAGTTTCGTCAAATACACCCATAAAAGCATTTCCAGAGACTGCTCCTCCATCTATATACTTGTGAGCCATTTCTGAACCTATTTTATAAAATTCACTAAATGTTTTTTTTAGCGTAGATATATCTTCAAGTAGTTCGCTGTAATTTCTTTTTTGTGCTAAAGTTTGGAGTGCATTAAAATTTGCATTAAGTAATTTTGAGTAATTTTGAGCTTCACTAAAACCATCATCAAATCCCTCTGCTCCCCTTGTAGCTGAAATATCAGTTAGCCACTGTTGAACTTGTGAGGTATTATATTTAACTTCATTTGCCAATCTTAAAAATTCAACTTCATTTTCTTTTAAATCATTAAAAGATTTGAGTGATTGATAAAAACCCTCAAAAGCTAAAAAACCAAAAATAATCATTGCTAAAAAGCCACCTAAACCGATAGAAAATATTCTATATTTGATATTTATTTTGCTAAAAAAATTCATTTATAATATCTCCTAATTTTATAAAAAAATATTATACATACTATCTTTTTTGTAATAAAATATTAATTAAAATTTTGATAGGTAACAATTTTAAGATTAAAGAAATAAAAGGTATAATATTATGAAAAAATAAAAGGATATTAAAAATATGGTAGTGATTTCAACACTTATTGAAGCAATTGCACAAATTTTACATATGGTTTTAAATATATACATTTGGGTAGTTATAATTTCAGCACTTATTACTTGGGTAAAACCTGATCCATATAATCCAATAGTTCAAGTTTTACATAGATTAACTGAACCAGTTTACCTTAGAATTAGAAATTATATTCCAACAGTCTTTGGAGGAATTGATTTAACTCCAATTATTGTAATTATTTCACTTCAATTTATTGATCTGTTTTTAGTTAAATTATTATTTAATTTAGCGAGTGGGTTTTAATGAAATTTTTAATACTCTTTTTTCCACTCTTTTTGCTTGGAAATGATATTTCATTAGATTTTCTAAAAGATAAACCAAAGAGTATTGCAAAAGATTTCTATATTTGGAGGTTTTTAGAGCAAAATATAACTTCAAAAGATGCAGATATTGCTTTTTTGCAAGTAAAAAGAAAATCTACAAAAATTTTAAAAAGATATAAAAAAAAGACTAAAGATAAAAAATTTTTAGATAAACAAAACTGTTACGCTTTAGGTTCAGGTCAATTTTTATTAAAATCAAATAAGTGTATAAATTTAGGACTAAGTACATCTAAAGCACAAAAATTACCAAATGATGAACTTTTAAAAATTGCCAAAAAAATTCAAAAAGATTATCCACTAAAAGCCAAAATTGCCAAAATTTTTGCATCTAAATATCCAGTAAAAGAGATGTTAAACTCTTCAAGTGAAGTTTTTTTAAAAATATTTTTAACTATTAATGATACTTTTAGATTAAAACATTTAAATTTAAATTACTCTAAACTTTTTTTAGAGGGTTTATCTCAAGATAAAAAGTTTGAATATTTTGTAAAATTTATAGTAATTTTAAATAGTGATTTAACCAAAATTAAAAATGCACTTTTAAATATAGATGCAAAAGGTGCAACTTCTAAGGCTAACTTTTTACTAGCTTTAAATGCGATAGAGTTTAATAAAAAAGATAAAGCTCTAAAATTTTTAAATAATAGTTATAAAAAAGTTAAAAAGAGAATTAATGCAGATAAAATTTTATTTTGGCAATATCTACTTACAAAAGATTTTAAATATTTAGATAAAATTTTAGAAGAGAGTTATGAGATAAATTTCTACTCAATTTATGCAAGTGAAAAATTAAATAGAAAACTTCCTAGTATTATAACTTCAGTAGTTACAAATAATAAAGATAATAAAGAGTTTAAATTAGGTAAACCATTTCATTGGATTAATAAATTTAGAGAGTTTAAAGATTCAAAAGATATAAAAAAAGTTATAAAAGAATTTAACTACTTAAACACAGAAGCACAATTATCCTATATGCTAGAGAGGGCTAATAACTATAAGATAAACTATTTTATTTTGCCATATAGAGAGTATTTAAAAGATTATTCTATTGAAAGAAAAGCTATGATTTTATCACTAGCAAGACAAGAAAGCCGTTTTATTCCCACAGCAATTTCAACATCTTACGCACTAGGGCTTATGCAGATAATGCCATTTTTAGCAACTCATATAACAAAACAGTTAAAAAAAGATACTACTCTTGATGATATGTTAAAAGCTGATGTGAGTATAGAGTTTGCAAATTATCATTTAGATCACGATTTAAAATCTCTTAGTAATCCACTTTTAATAGCTTATGCTTATAATGGAGGAATAGGATTTACAAAAAGAATGTTACAGAATGGTGCATTTAATACAAAAAATACTTATGAGCCATTTTATAGTATGGAAAAAGTTATTTATGATGAGACTAGAGATTATGGTAAAAAAGTTTTAGCAAACTATATAATATATAAAAAACTCTTAGGGGAAAAAATAAAAATTTCTACTATTTTAAATAATTTGGTAGAATCCACAAAACTATTTTATGTAAAAGGAAAAAAGTGAATATAATTGAGGGTAAATTAAATTTAAATGGTAGTGAAAAAATAGCAATAATATCAACTAGATTTAATCATTTTATTACAGATAGATTAGTTGAGGGGGCAAAAGATGCCTTTTCAAGACACGGTGGAGATGAAGCAAATTTAAGTTTAATATTAGTTCCAGGTGCATTTGAGATTCCTTTTGCACTTGATAAAGCACTAAGTGCTAATAAATTTGATGCTGTATGTTGTTTAGGAGCTGTAATTAGAGGCTCAACTCCACATTTTGATTATGTTTCTGCTGAAGCTACAAAAGGAATTGCAAGTGTAACACTAAAATATCAAAAACCTGTGACTTTTGGAGTTTTAACAACTGACACGATTGAACAAGCAATTGAAAGGGCTGGAACTAAAGCTGGAAATAAAGGCTTTGAAGCGATGACTGGCTTAATAGAGATAATTGATTTATATAAAAATATTTAAATATTTAAAGGAAAAATTTGGCTACAAGACATCAAGTAAGAGAGAGTATTATCTCTCTTTTATATGCTTATGAAGTTGGAAATCAAGAGATAGATAAGTTTTTAGAAGAGATTTTAGAAGATAAAAAAATTAGAAATAAGCAAAAAGAATTTGCGATAGAGTTATTTAATGGAATTATAAAAAATTTAAAAGATATTGATGATATTATAAAAGATAATATCGATAAATGGGATTTTGATAGAATTGGAATAATTGAAAAAGCAATTTTAAGACTTGGAAGTTATGAGATTTTATATAGTAATTTAGATAAGCCAGTTGTAATTAATGAAGCTATTGAAATTACGAAAAAATTCGGAGGAGATAATTCTCCAAAATTTATAAATGGTGTTTTAGATAAATTAAATAAGATTGAAGAAGAGAGCTAAAATATGAAATTATGCGTTGCACTTGATTTGAATAATTTAAATGATAATATTAAATTAATAGAAGAGTTAAAAGAGTTTGATAATATTTGGCTAAAAGTTGGGTTTAGAAGTTATATTAGAGATGGAAAAGCTTTTTTAGAAAAAATTAAAAAAATAAATTCAACTTTTAAAATATTTTTAGATTTAAAGCTTTATGATATTCCAAACACTATGGCTGATGCGAGTAGCGAAATTGCAAAATTAAATATTGATATGTTTAATATTCACGCAAGTGCTGGAAGTGAAGCAATGCAAACTATAATGAAAAGATTAAAAGAAGCCCAAAAGAAACCAATAGTTTTAGCTGTAACAGCACTTACAAGTTTTGATGAAGCTGGATTCAAAGAGATTTATAATTCAGATATAGAGATTAAAGCAGAAGAGTTTTCAAAATTAAGTTTTAAAAATGGACTAGATGGCGTTGTATGTTCTGTTAATGAGAGTAAAATTATAAAAGAGGCTACAAATAGAGATTTTTTAACTCTAACCCCAGGAATTCGACCATTTGGTGAGTCAAGTGATGACCAAAAAAGAGTGGCTACAATCGAAGATGCAAAAAAAGAGTTAGTTGATTTTATCGTAGTTGGAAGACCAATTTATAAAGCTAATAACCCAAAAGATGTAGTAAGTAAAATATTATCTAAAATATAATTTTGGCGTTGTGTTTTTTTACAGCTAAATTAATTTAAAAATATGAGATATAATAAAAAAATCAAAAAAAAGCTTAAGTAATGAAATGTAAAGATTGGAAAACAGGTAAACAAAGGTATAAATGCAGCACTGACTAAATAGTATATCAACCTCGAATATAATGTCATCCTTTGTCAAGACCAGTTAATCTAATTTTCTTATTCCACCAACTTACGATACTTTTTGTAACAATTTATCATTATTATGATTTAAATAATTAATAGCTTTAAAATAAATCTCATTTGGAGTTTTATTTCCAATTGCTGAATGCAATCTTTTAGTATTATATTTTTCCATATAATTCTATATTGAATTTCTCAATTCATAAATACTTTTATAATCATTTAGATAAATTGACACTGACTAAATAGTATATCAACCTCGAATATTAAGATTTACAAAAAACATAGCTAAACGATTATCAAGCCACTCCATAGATTTTGAGTGAGCTTT
>JADGEE010000145.1 GCA_016744535.1 Campylobacteraceae bacterium | reverse complement strand
AAAAGATAAAAAATGAAAAGAGATTATTTACAAGAGATAAGAAAATTTACAGAAAAAAATATCCATCCTGATGAGCTTTTAAGTTCAAATTTAGCTAAAAATGAAAATAGAAAAGTTATTGCAATTGGTGCAAGTACAGGTGGAGTTGATGCTTTAGTTAAAATTTTTTCAAAATTAAATTCAAATTTACCTCCAATTTTATTAGTTCAACATATTCCAGCTACATTTGCAAAAAGTTTTATTGAAAGATTAGATAGAATTTCAGTTATTAAGGTAAAAGAGGCAGTAGATGGAGAATATTTAGAAAACTCTTGTGCTTATGTAGCTTCAAATGAGCATTTAAGTATTGAAAATAAAGTAAACGGATTTGCTATAAAATTACTTGATGGAATTAAAGTTAGTGGACATAGACCTTCAGTTGATATTTTAATGAGAAGTGTAGCAAATATTACAAATAATGCACTTGCAGTTATTTTAACAGGAATGGGTGATGATGGTGCTATTGGAATGAAAGAAATTTATGAAAATGGCTCATATACAATTGCACAAGATGAAGATAGTTGTATAGTTTATGGTATGCCAAAACATATAGTTGATAATGGTCACGCCAAAGATGTTTTAAATTTAAGTGAAATAGCCACTAAAATTAATGAGTTTAGGAGGTGAGTTAATTCTCTATCTCCACCCAAAACCCCTCACCTCTATATATTGTATTAGGGTTTTTAATCCAAGTTGTAGCGTTATTATCTCTACTAAATTTATAAATCTGCTTAAAATTATCTTCACTATTTATATCTGAAATATCTTCACCAGCACCAAGTAAACTCCATCCAATGCTTAAATTAGATAAATTTAAATCATAAGATGCACCTACAAATAGAGATCTGTTTTCACTATTTAAATTAATCCAAAACCCCTCTCCACTTTTTAATATTTCAGGATTTTTTGTCCAAATTTTATCGCTAAATTTCCAAATTTCACTGTAATCTCCAAAACTATCTATTGTATAATTTGCATCTTCTGATATTACATCATTGGTTACTACAATATCAATTGGAAGTGAAATTAAATTCCACCCTTTAGCTAAATTCAACTCTTTTCCATCAACTTTAGGAAGTACATACTCTTGGTTTAAAAGCATAATTGAATTTTCACTATCTACACTAATATTAGCCTCTCCTTCCATTAATTTAATTGTTCTATATCCATCTAACTCGCCTAAAAAGTATTGATTCTCTTCAAAAGAGGCGTCACTACTTGGAGTTATTATAATTTCATTTGCACTACTTATATCTACTTCTCTATTAGTTCTATTATAATTGTAATTTTCTCCTCTAAAAGAAAAACCTAATCTTGTAGTATAAGTAGCAGTTAAAAGTCCAGTTGATATTTTTGTGGTTCTTAAGTCTCTTTTATATAATTCGTCATCAAAGATAATTTCAACTTTTACACTTGAAAACTCTCTCCTTGCCGTAAAACTTGCTTTTAAGAGTCCAGTTGATATTTTTGTACTCCTCCTAAGCTCCTCTTGAAACATAAATGCACTAGCACTAACTTCACCATCAGGCTTAACTTCAACACTAGTCTCATAATCACCATCACTACTCTCAATTTCATTTAAAGCAGTAGCACTTCCATCCTCACTAATTTCACTTTGGCTTCCTGCTGGGACTTTAAACTCTCTTTTGATACTTTGATTATTATCTTCATCCGTAATATTAATTTTTGTTTCAATTCTACCACTACTATCTGCTATAACTTCTGTTTTTGTATTTATAGTTCTAAGTATTTGAGTAAGTGTTCCATTATCGTCAATAGCAACTTCACTTCCCTTTGGTGCTTTTAATTGTGTCTCTCTAAGTGTTGCATTGTTCTCATCACTAATATTAATTATCGCCTCAACAATTCCACTTTTAGCAATTAAAGTTTTAATTTTTGATTTAAGTTTATCATTTAAATTAATAGGTTTTGTATTAATCTCTGTTCTCTCTTCACTCTCTATAACTTCAGCATTAAGAGGCTTTTCAATTGTAGTTTTACCAACTATTAAAGTATCAATATTAACTCTATAAATTCCCTTATTTAAAAATGGTATTGAGAGAAAATTAAATGGATACTCTTTTCTACTATATTTTAAATCCTCTTGCCCAACTCTGAAAATTTCTAATTTAGTACTTTTATTTGTATCTTCTATTAAAATATTTCTCTTTATCTCTTCTAAAGTAAATCTATATTTATCACTTTTTCCATTAAGTTTTAACTTATCTTTTAAGTCTCTCTCATTTGAATGAATTGAAAACTCTTCAGCGTTTATAATAGATATTACATAATCCCCTCTCTTTAATAACTCTATATTTAACTTATTTTCTGATTCACTCTCACAAGAGTTTATTACTTCTCCACCATTTGATAAATTTTTAATAATAATTCCACAACCTTCACTCTCTTTTTGGATTACTAAATTTGTATAATTTATTTTTGCATCAAAAAAGTAGTGTCTTTCAAAACTTACATAACTTAAATCTAACTCTTTAAAACCTGAAACTGCTTTAAGATTAGAAAATTTATATCTGCTATCCATCTCTTTTAACTCTTGAGTATTAACTTTCTCTGTTAATGAAGTATAGATATTTATTTCATATTCTCCCTCTTTTAAATTAGATATATCTAAAGAGTTTTTATCTTTACTATCATAGTTCATATTATTACCAAAAAAATTAATATTACTTAACTCATTTGGCTCTTTTATTTTAATATAATTATAATCTTTATCTAAAAAGAGTTTATAGTTATCAATTTGTCTAGTAAATATTACTTTATCACTTAAATCAGTAGTTCTGCTTTTAATAGATAACTCTTTAGCATTATATATAGAAATAGTATACTCTCCTTTTGGAAGAGTGGCTATATTTATCTCATTAAAAGGCTCTTTAGTATTTGAGTAAACTTCATTATTATTTAAATTATTTTTTATAGAAACCTCTCCATCTTTAACTATAAAATTTATATCAAAATAAGAGATTTTAGTATTTAATTGATACTCTTTTGTGTATCCGACATAATGTAATTCTAACTCTTGTACTTCACTCATAACTATTGGATTTGATATTTTTGCGTAACTAAATAGTGTAAAAATAGAAATAAAAATAACTATAAGAAAATTATTTTTCATACTAAAACTCCTAATTTTTTAATATATTATAGCTATAATATATTAAAAAAATAAAAAAAGGTAAAAATAAACATTGAATCTTAAATTAGGTTATACAACAGGGACTCATACAACAGGGGCATTTAAATCTTCACTAATTAAATATTTATATAATAGAGATGAAAAGATTATAGATATAGTTTTGCCAAATTTAGAAATTGCAAATATAAAAATAGAAGAGATTTTAAGAGATAAAAATTTAATTATATCTAAGAGTATTAAAAGTGATAATGATGATTTAGATGTCACAAAAGGGTGTGAAATTATAATTTATCTCTCAACTACATTAAAGCAAAATTTTCTATCAGATGTGATTCAAACTCCACAAATACTAAATTTAAAAAACTCTAAATTATATATTTATGCAGGAAGTGGAGTTGGAGTTGTGACAAAAGAGGGTTTAAAAATTAAACCAAATTATCCTGCAATTAACCCTATACCGCTAGAAATGTTAAAAAGTGTTACAGATGAGTTTGAAATTAATGAAAATTTATATTTAATAGTCTCTGTTACAAATGGTAAAACTATTGCCAAAGAGACAGCAAATTCAAAAGTAGGTGTAATTGGAGGTATTTCTATTTTAGGGACTTCTGGAATTGTTAAGCCTATCTCAAATAGTGCCTATTTAGATAGTATAAAAGTTGAAATATCAGTATCTAAAAATGAGTGCGATAGAGTTGTTTTTACTTTAGGAAATAGTGCATTTAAGTTTGCAAAAGAGAACTATAATACAACTTGTATAATTGAAATTGGTAATTTTATTTATGACTCATTTAATCTATTAAAAGATAGTAATTTTAGAGAAGTTATATTTATAGCAAGTGTTGGAAAAATGACAAAAATTGCACAAGGATTAAAAAATACACATAATAGATTTGGAG